>JAETTS010000712.1 GCA_021769025.1 Enterocloster bolteae | reverse complement strand
TTCTAAACTGACCCATCAAGAGGACACTGTTCTCATAAGTCCTCAGAAAGGCATTAGGTTATCATCAAACACCTGAGACAAAGCTGCAGGACTAGGCAGGGACTTGAGTTTGAATGCCCCAAACGCCAAATGGATGCATCAGCAAAGCTCATAAGCTTTCTCTGTGGAGAAGTTAACATGGACCAACAGATTAGAGGGCCAGAGCCCCAACCCATGCTGGGTGGACACTCTCCTCTGACATCCAACACAGAGATCTTTGTACAGAGATCAGGAGAATGCTTCTCTGAATAGCTGTGCAGAGCACCTCAGGCTCAGGGACTCAGGACTGACACCCATAGAATGCTGTAGTGGAACCCTTTGTGATTCAAGGGCTCATCTGCCTGGGTCCCTGAGCCTCTAGAGATGATCCCTGGACTGGGCTGTGGCTGCTTATGGGCTCAGACAGGGAGGTGCCAGGGGGTTTGCCCTTGGCTCCTGGGAGTAGAGCAGTTTTTCTTGCCCTGTCCCTGCTTTTTGAACTTTTCTTTCCTTGGGAAAATGGAAGGACTGGAAGAAGTCTGGCTATGGAGAGTGAGGCTGGCTGGGAAACTGCTCGCTGTTCTCCATTGTCATCCTGCTGGGGGTTTGGAGTTGTTGGCAGGTTAGCCTCTCCACCATTCCAATCTGCTTCTCTCCATTTAATCCATGCATCTCTGTCTCTTCGCTTCGTGACATGGTTGCACAAGTCCTACCTGTAGCTGCCACTCCAGGGCATAAGTCCCTCAGTGAGTGAATTCCAGATGGTTCTGTCTAGAGAGAAATTGTACAGGGTCGTTGCTCAGTATGTAGGAACATGGAAGAGGATACTGCACTGCACCCAAACACATTTCATATAACATCAATCCACATACTCTGGTACTCATCGGTTCTATTTACACCTTTCCCGATTACTGCTATTCACTGTACTGTGAAGTGTGAATTTTTATTATGTTTCACTTCTGCAAAGGAAGAGACAGTGTTTAGCACTGGAGATTCCAAAGGCCAAGCTGCAAGGGAGGCCTTGACACACAGGTGTGCTCCTGGGAAATAGCTCTTTCATAAAACGCCCCGTTGAATCCCATGATGTGTGGATTGCTCTATGCCCTATCTAGGGTTGACCTCAGCATATTAATGGGAGCTGAGACTTCTCTCTGATAAAACAGTACCACCCTCCTTGAAGATGTCTGTGATGGTTTGTATAAGCTTAGCTCAGGGCTTGGCACTATTAGGAGGCATGTTCTTGTTAAGTAGGTGTGTGACATTGGTCATGGGCTTTAAGAACCTGTTCCTATCCACATGCAAGCCAATCTCCCCCAAGCAGCCTTCAGATAAAAATGTTGAACTCTCACTCTCTCTGGCACCATGCCTGCCTG
>JAETTS010000711.1 GCA_021769025.1 Enterocloster bolteae | reverse complement strand
CGGATTGCGGATTTTACCCGAAATCAGAGCTTGAGACCTATTTTGCATATGGTTCAGGGTTTATTGGCCATCCCAACAACAAAATCAACGGAATTGAGATGAATTCCGGTGCGCTTGGACATGGATTGTCAGTCTGTGTGGGAATGGCACTGTCCGATAAATTGAATGGATACGATTCACAGGTTTATACAGTAATGGGAGATGGCGAGCTGGCTGAGGGGTCTGTCTGGGAAGGATTTATGTGCGGTGGCCACTATAAGCTTTCAAATCTCTGTGCAGTAATTGATCGGAATGGTTTGCAGATTTCGGGAACAACGGAACAGGTAATGGGCCATGAACCGCTAAAGAAACGTCTGGAATCCTTCGGATGGAAGGTTGCTGAAGTGAATGGTCATGATTTTAAGGATTTGAAGGACGCCTTTTTGTCTGCCCGCCAGGAAAAGGAGAGGCCCACAGCTATTATTGCCAAGACAGTGAAAGGAAAGGGCGTGTCCTTTATGGAAAACCAGGTAGGATGGCATCATAGGATTCCTTCTGAGGAAGAATACCATCAGGCCATGAACGAACTGGATGCCGGGAAAGGAGGCGGAGGGGATGAATAAAATACCAAATAGGCAGGCAATTTGCGATGCATTGGTAGAGGCTGTCGAGCAGGGACAGGATGTATTTGTTCTTTGCAGTGATTCAAGAGGTTCTGCTTCTTTAGGTAATTTTATACGCCGTTTCCCGGAACGATTGGTAGAAGTGGGCATAGCGGAGCAGAATCTGGTGGGAGTTGCGGCAGGCATGGCCCATTGTGGGAGGAAAGCATTTGCCGTGTCGCCAGCAAGCTTTCTGGCTTCGCGCAGCTATGAACAGGTCAAGGTGGATGTGAGTTATTCCAATACCAATGTGAAATTAATCGGAATCAGTGGCGGCATCAGCTATGGAGCGTTGGGAATGTCTCATCATTCTGCCCAGGATATTGCGGCTATGAGTAGTATTCCTAATATGCGGGTGTATCTTCCTTCAGATCGGTTTCAGACAAAGACGCTTATTGCAGAACTTTTAAAGGATGAAAAACCGGCTTATATTCGAGTGGGAAGAAATCCTGTGGAGGATGTTTACAATGAAGGACAGTTGCTTTTTGAATTGAATAAAGCTTCTGTAGTTCATGAAGGCAGAGATATTGCGTTGATTGCCTGTGGGGAAATGGTGCGTCAGGCGTTGGAGGCGGCTTGGATTTTAAAGAAAAATAATGTAAGTGCCCATGTGGTAGATATGTACTGTGTAAAACCTTTGGATGAGTTGGCAGTGCTGGATGCGGCCGAGAAAACCGGGTTAGTTCTTACGGTGGAAGAACATGTGGGGAGAGGCGGGCTTGGAGCTGCCGTGGCCCAGTGCATTGCCAGA
>JAETTS010000710.1 GCA_021769025.1 Enterocloster bolteae | reverse complement strand
GCTGCTTACTATATCCAGTATTGTGCATTGTTCCCGCCAGAGAAGTGAGTGACAGGTTTCTGCCCCCAGACACGATTTCTGGGTAGTCAGGTCTGACAAAGACCTTGCCCGCTTCGGGCTTCCGAAAGACCGGGGAATAGATTTTCTGCACCTGCGCCGCTTTGCTTCCTGTCTTTTCTGTGACCGGGAAGTATTTCTCTACCACGTAATCAATGGCTTCCTGGTTCTCTACAATTTCAGGGAAGATAAGTACCCGGCCTGTCATGATGAAGAACCTGCGGGCTTTGTAGATTTCCACCCCTTTAAGGTTGTTCTTGCCCTTGAACGGTAAGTCCCCGTGCAGCAGGATATGAACCCCACGTCCGCTTCTGGACTTCTCCGTATAGGAGTGGCAAACCTTCATAATGTCCGCACAGAGAGGGGTCATAAGCCCATCCTCAAACCCTACGTCAATATCAATGCCTACCAGTCCATTATCAGCGAATATAAAGCCTATCTGGTCATAAAGCCCATCCTCTACCGCCGCCTGCGCCTGCTCAAAGGTTCCCCAAGTGTCAGGGGCGGTAGAAGAAGCGGCTTTCTTCTGAAAGGCTTTCATGGGGATTTTGGAACCATTCCAGGTACACACCCACTGCTTGAGATTTTTCAATTTGTCTGGTATTCTGGTGTAGTCCATCATCCCCGCACTCCTTTACTGTGTAATCAGTTCACTGTATGGCAGTTTCTCCACCCAGTCACAAACAACGTGCCACTCGTCCAGCTTGTGATTTCTGCGGGAGTGGTAGAAGTTCTTGAGAACTGCATAGTTCATCTGCACCGTGCGTTTCTGATTGTAGGAGGACGGAAGCAGTTGTATCATCTGCCACCAGCAGTGCTTTTTGTAATCTCTTTCTGCTCCTGGATGATTGAAAGCGTCCCGGAAGTTGTTCAAAACCTTGATAGTGGCTTCCAGTTGCATACGGGCGGTACTCCATAGATGTTCATGAGAAAAGTCATCCAGGGTAAACTCCTTCGCCTGGATTTTGTGCATGGTAGAACAGGAGTTTGCAACGGTTCCCACCTTGTAGGTATCAAACTCTTTCCACCAGTAGAGCGGAGCGGTAATATCTACCGTGACGGTAATCATCCGCAGGAATTTCCCGTGGTCATTACCAGCCGCCGCCAGTTTTTTCATTAGGGCAAGGTCATTATCTCCAATGACATATACGGCCTTATCTTTTGGGCAACGGCAAGTAGGCAAGCCCTTCTCAAAGTAGTAGCAGTTTACGCAAGGCATATTGTCACTTGCGTTCGTACACCACTCACTGTCTGTCTTATCCCAGGAGTTCATAGGGTTCCGCATACCACGGACAGCCGCTTCCCATCCATAGGTTTCAGTTTTTTCCAGAATAA
>JAETTS010000709.1 GCA_021769025.1 Enterocloster bolteae | reverse complement strand
TTCACCTGCCTTCCGTTCTTTCATTTTTCTTTTTCACTTCGGCCTCCCGCCAATACTCCATTGGCAGATTTGGAGACAGGTCTGCCTGCGCCAGCACTTCTTTTCCTTCAAGATCGATCTTCCGGCAGTCCGGCATAAATGCAGCATATCTCGGATATGCATATCCTTCCGCTTCTATCAGGATGCCTTCCCTGTACCCGGAGGTTGTTACAAGGATGCAGTGCATCCTCCTGTCTCCCGGATCCATATACATGGCGTCACGATTGTCATATAGGAACCGATAATACCCATACAGTTCACCGGAAAACTTTTCGAACTGCTCTCTGGAAAGCTCTGCGATTTTTTCCACTTCAAAACCACAGCGGAAACTCCCATAGTAGTGTTCTTTTAAATCCTTCATGTTGATAGGTTTCCTTACAAATTCGGCGCTGTCTGCCATATTGATATCTTCCACCTACATATCCCCTTTCTTCTTCAGAATCATAAGGGCAGCAAGCAGCGATACAACGACAGCCCCTGCAATTACTTTCTTTTTCATCGGCACACCTTCTTTCATCATTTAAATTCCGGGCGGAATGAAAATAACTTCGTTTCCCATGAACCGCCCGGTCTGTCTCTTATTTGAATTCATTTCTAATACTCACCCCATTCTCATCTTTGTCTGCTGTATTACCGCACCGTTTCATCCCTGCCCGGATTCTGTTTCACTTTCGGCTGCAGGTCACGGGGATGCTCTCCTGAGATCGGCCTGATAAAATCAATCCTGCCAGCGGCCAAGATTGCCTTCTGGTTAAGCTGTCTCTGCCATGCGCTGACTCTTGGCGCCCACTTAATCCCATTTTGTCGGAGTATCTGGCGTTCCTGGGCAGACGGCTTTTCTTCAATGAAAAGCTGCAGACGGTTCATCTCCTGGTTTGCCACAGCCTTTCCTTTGGCAAATTCCCATCCCTGAAAGCCGACTTCCGCATACTGCTTTAATTCCGCAATCCGTGCTTTGATACGCCGGATCTCCGCACTGTTATTTGACAATGTAGCAGAATGAAAGGGCTTATCTCCCAAGTGCCACGGCTGTTCCATGGATACCTTGAGCTTTTCGATCTCCATCGTGCCAAGTGCAGTACAGCCATCCAGCGTCTGATGTTTCCGGTAATATGCATTTACCTCCTTCATCGTCTGCTGGGACTGTTCCAGCCGCTCCAGCTTCTTCTCCAGCTGCTCCACTGCATGGGGATTGTCTGCACGGATCCCACCCGTGCCCGTACTCTTGATCTTGTCCAGGATGCCCTGCACCTGCCGCCATTCTTCCATGTTATGGGCCCTGGCAGCATTCTGCTTTTCCTTCTTCCCGGTTGGGAAATTCGCTGGCCCGGCAATCATTACCGATGGCACACGGGC
>JAETTS010000708.1 GCA_021769025.1 Enterocloster bolteae | reverse complement strand
AAAGCAGTCATCAACTGCCGTCCACGCTGCGGGGCGGGCCGGTCATCAGATTTGAGTCGCTCTGCCACTTCGGACAACAGCATCTCAAAAGTCTTGACATCTTCCACCAACGGCGGGCAGGGTGCGGCACTGCTAGAGATAGCCAAGTCTGTGTATATGATTTCTCCACACTGTTTCTCCCAATCGGCCCCTGTAAAAAACATCCGCCAACGTTCGCCGTCTCCCCCGCAGAAGGAAAACTCTCCCTCGACTGTGTATGGAGCCAGGGTCCCAAGCAGCCCCATAATCTGGTCCTCATAGTATTTCTTGTCGAACGACATCTCGATATAAAGGGTCTTCTGTGCTGGATGCTCTGTAGCGGAGATGTCGGAGAATCCGATATCTCGGAATTCACGCACCAGGCAGCAGGCAGGCTTAACCTGTTTTAGGGCCTGCTTCTTTTCCTGATATTGATGGGTAATAGATTCTGAGAATGAACCCGGTTCTTTCAGGGCAGCTTGGCACAATTCATACCATCTCGCCAGCAGCTTGGCCTTCAGCCCTTCTTGCGCATCTCCATCAAAGCGCAGGGTCATCCAGCCGTCTCCTGTGGCACAATAACTCACATAAATCACTCCTTAATTTTAGGTCGAAGTCAGGATTTCTTCGATGATTCGCCTGCTCCCGTCCACACCGATGGACGACTCCTCATTGGGCAGCCCAAGCTGGTCAAAGTAGTCTGCATCGAACAGGTCCATCTGGCATTTATCAGCCACCGCCTTACAGCTGGCCTCAGCACCATAGATGTACCAATCCATGACGTCATACTTGGTTTTCCATTTGTCAAAGTTGCGTCCTTCCAGCATTCTCTCGAATGCCCATAGGTACGCCTTTTCAAACTGTGGCCACCGCTTAAATTCAGCTTCGATTTTTTTGGCGGAGGCCAAGGGACAGCCAACACATCCGATCCGGTCAATGCCCTCCTCGTCGTAAAGACGGCAATATGGGATATGTTCCGAATGGATGAAGTCCCACACTTGTTCTTCGGACCAGTGGATGATTGGGTGATAAAATTCCACACCCTTATCCACCTGACAGGTTTCATATTTGGATCGGCTCTTTCTTTTGGCACTCTCAGCCTTCCTAACTCCAGTGAGAGTCAACAAATTGGCACCCTTGCCACATACATTTCGTTCCTTAAATTCTTGGCAGCAGTATCGGCATAGCCTGGTCGGTGGAAACCCCTTTTTGATAATGAGCTGGAACATTGTGATCTGAGGCGATTGTTTCTCAACATCTGGATATTCCTCTCGAACAAATTTCAGCAACTCAGGCGGATCGACAGAGGTCAGACTGAACTTGGTGCAATACGGAACTTTTGCAATATCTAAAAGATGCTTGACGACCACGCTGTCTT
>JAETTS010000707.1 GCA_021769025.1 Enterocloster bolteae | reverse complement strand
AGCTTATACTTTAAGCTGCTAAAGGAGGATTTCAGGAGAAGGCTGTGGGCCATTGCCCTGGTTTTTCTGGCATTTTTCTTCACTCTTCCCATTGGGCTGGCCCTGAACATGGAGAACGCAGCCAACACCAATTACTACAGGTACAATGATTATGAACCTTTTATCCAGGACGCCGCCATGACCGACCTTCAGTACAAGACAAGGCTTCTGGAACTGAAGACAGAGGTGGTATTAAATGGTGTGGAATACGGGAACGGCATGATTGCCTTTTTGATGATAACCGCGGCAGTGGTCATCGGCGTATCCAGCTTTGCCTATCTGCATAATAAGAAAAAAGTGGATTTTTACCACAGTATTCCGGTGAGGCGGGAGGCGCTGTTTGGGGTCCAGTTCTCAGGAGGCATATTTATTGTCGGCGCTGCCTATGGTCTGAACCTGCTGCTGCTTACCGGGGTGGCCATGTCCTACGGCGTGCCTGCGGGCAGGATACTGGGCGCCATGGCCGGTGGCTGGGCTCTTAACATGCTGTATTACGCCCTCATGTATTCAACTGCTGTGGCAGCCATGATGATGACGGGAAATATTGTGGTAGGCGTTTTGGGAACAGGCGTTTTCTTTTTCCTGCTGCCCGGGATTATGCTGCTTCTGTGTTGGTACTGCGGAACCTTTTTCGTCACTACGGCCAGATATCTGTGGAGTTCGGATCAGTCGCCTTTTATGTGGGGGGTCAGGTACCTGTCTCCATTCAGCGTATACATCAATTCCTTTGGCTGGAAGATGAACGAACTGTCAAAACATGTTCCGGAGCTCATCTGTACGGTACTGGCATTTTTGGCAGTTACCACACTGGATTTGGGGCTGTACCGCAAACGTCCGTCAGAAGCAGCTGGGAAAGCTATGGCATTTAAGAAATCCATGCCGCCTATCCGTATACTGCTGGTGCTGGGAATTGGTCTGGCCGGAGGCATGTTCTTCTGGTCGCTGCAGAGCAGGCTGCGCTGGGGACTGTTCGGAACCATAGTATCAGTGGTGCTGACCCACTGCATCGTGGAAATTATCTATCATTTTGATTTTAAGAAGATGTTCAGTCACAGACTGCAGCTGGGACTGTGCCTTGCAGCTGGAATCCTGGTATTCTTAAGCTTCCGGTATGACTGGTACGGCTACGATTCCTATATTCCGTCCAAGGAAAAGGTCGTATCCGCCAGCCTGGATATCAGTGTGGACAGCAGATGGCTCTCGGATAAGACCTTTGAGACAGGCAGTGACGGAAAGCTGCAGATACGTTATGCAGACCCATATGAATATATAGAAGAAAACATGGTGCTCACCGATAAAGAGGCTGTTATGTCCATGGTGGAAGAGGGAAGGAAGCGCGCCCTCGAGAGAAGGGATGA
>JAETTS010000706.1 GCA_021769025.1 Enterocloster bolteae | reverse complement strand
TGCTTTCCCCATCATGATGGATGGTACCAGCTCAAACAAAGGGTCAAAATAAACACTTCCTGACTCTTTTTTTATTGGAATTTTATGTATTTAAATTTCAAATGTTATCCCCTTTCCTGGATCCCCTCTCTCCCATTCTCTCTCCCCCTGCTTCAGTGATGATGCTTTTCTTCCCACCCACTCCCATCTCAACACCCTGGCATCCACCACTTTGGGGAAATGAGCCTTCAGAGGACCAAGGGCTTCTCCTCCTATTGATGACAGACAATGCCATCCTCTGCTATATATGTGGCTGGAGCCATAGGACCCTCAATGTGTACCCTTCGGTTGGTGGATTAGTCACTGGGAGCTCTGGGAGGTGGGGGTCTGGTTGGTTGATATTGTTGCTCTTCCTATGGGGTTGCAACCCCCTTCAGCTCCTCCAGTCCATTCTTTAACTCCTCCTCCATTGGGGTCCAGGTGCTCAGTGGAATGATTAGCTGTAAGCATCCTCATCTGTATCAGTCAGGCTCTGGCGGAGCCTCTCAGGAGACATCCATATCAGACTCCTGTCGACAAGCACTCCTGTCTTCGTTAAGTTTTTGCTTTGTATTTTGTCATAGCAACAACAAGAAGAATCAATATGTGCCCTCCTAATATCAGGGCCATGTGAATTAGAGCCAGTGCATCACTGAGCCCTACAGGGTACTCTTGTCTCCATCCACAGAGCCTGGAGAGGGCGTGGACCCTCACACGGACCTGGTGTGGCCATGGTCAGCATAGACGCTTGGTGATCTATTCTCTTTGTGAGAAACAAAACTTCATGTCATTGATGAATGCAATCAAGGAGAGTGTCACATGTAGCTATCCTAGAGTCTATTTTTGCATACTTATTCTCAGCAGCCCTCGTTGGGAGTCAGGGACACTGCGAGGCACCGAGAACATCTCAGTTCTATGGACCACCTTATGCATTCCGTGACATCATAGACCTCGGCCCTGGAATGCACATTCTTAGCTCAAATATCTAGCTCTTCCTTCCAGGTGTAGCTGTGTCTTGGGTCTATGACTTCTAACATGAATCAAAACCTACAGGTTTTGGAGAAAAATGGTCTCATGTTAATGGGAAATGTATCTGACATGCATGCCTTCGATATAGTTATCCAAGTGAAACTTATGGAATAAATGGTGTGATCAGACACCCAAAAGACAACCTAAATCCTAAATTCAAATTCTTTGAGTGTTTATCCTAATGCAGCTCTGTGTGTGTGTGTGTGTGTGTGTGTGTGTGTTCACACATATTTCTGTGTATGTGCATGAGCACAACAGAGGGAGACCCTGCACATCTCTTCATTCATCTTCCTCTTCTTTAGTTATTGAGACAAAATCTCTTACTGAACTCAAAACTCACTGTCCCTGGCTAT
>JAETTS010000705.1 GCA_021769025.1 Enterocloster bolteae | reverse complement strand
GGATTTTGAATGTTTTTGAGGATTGCGGGAGCACAAAGTGCGGAGCAATCCGGTATCAAAGGGGTCAAAAGACCTTTTGACCCCAACATCATGACATTGGTGTTAATTGGCTTAAAATTGTGTATAAAAACATTCCCGGAGGGTAACATGAAAATACGTTGTCTCTGGCGACCAAATATTAACGAAACGGTTGAATAAAATAGGACTGTCACAAAGTGGCCGCTCTATTCAATATACGGTGTTGAAACTACTTACGTTTCTTCCGTATCTCGTACATAAGCCACATTTTACGACAGTCCTGTCATGATTCGTTTTTATTCTCGCAGTGATTCAGCCATACATCTGCTTATCTGTCAGGCTTGTGGTTCGATGGGGGTACAGATTCCGTTTCCGTCTGCCTGATATGGTACGCCGTCCCGCTCCAGCACGGCATCCACTGCAAGATGTCCGGTAGCCGGATCCAGATAATAAAGGGCTCCTGCGATCTCCTGCCAGCCGGTAGCCATGGTGCCGGACTCATTCAGATAATACCAGGCTCCGTCAATTCTTGCCCAGCCGGTCTGCAGGCTTCCGGAATCACTTAAGTAATACCGCACTCCGCCAATGTCCTGCCAGCCGGTCTGCATCACACCAGATTCATTGAGATAGTATCTGGCCCCTTCAATATCCTGCCAGCCGTGCAGCGAAACACCGGTTCCATCCATATAATACCAGCTGCCATTGATGTTCTTCCAGCCAGTCTGCATCGCTCCGGCATTATTCAGATAGTACCATTTCCCGTCAAGATTCTGCCAGCCAGTCTGCATAAGGCCAGATGCATTCAGATAATATCTGGCTCCGTCAATATCTTGCCAACCGGTGGCCATCGCCCCGGTCCCGTCCATATAATACCGGGCTCCATTCAGATCCAGCCAGCCGGTAACCATGGCTCCAGTATCGCTCAGATAATACCATGTCCCGTCAATGTTCTGCCACTGGGTCTGCATCACACCCTTGTCATTCATGTAATATCTGGCTCCATCCACATCCGCCCAGCCGGTAACCATCAGTCCCTCGCCGTTAAATAAATACTGGCTTCCGTCCAGAATCTTCCAGCCAGTGGACATCATCCCGTTTGCCTCATCCATATAGTAGGTGCCGGCCTCTGTGGTCATCCAGCCCTTCATCGGATTCCCGCTTTCATTCATATAGAAGAAGCCGGTGCCGTCGTTGATCCAGGAATTCTTCTGCATTTCATAGTTTTTGTAATAATATTGATTGCCGCCAATGGTTCTCCAGGTATCCGCGGGAATCACGGAGTTGTAATCCTTAAACAGGAAATCGATGTCTACCGCTCCGTCCACACCATTGATCGAACCAGTGTTGGTCGCCTGCCACATGGCAGGGCTGCCATATGTATACC
>JAETTS010000704.1 GCA_021769025.1 Enterocloster bolteae | reverse complement strand
TATGCTGGTAGTTCCCCCCTCTGTCCATGGAATAAGAAGGTGTCGTAAAGGGCTGTCCGGCAAAGACATCCACCACAGCCCTGGCTGCGTCAGCCTGAAAATCCTGATGTTTAAATTGCAGCTTCATCTGCCTTTTGCCCCCTTATAATACTTTTACCCTTGTGTCCGGAGACAGCCGTTTAAACAACTCTCCTGCATTGATCTTGGAAGGGCTGTCTGGAAAGCTGCTGTCTCGAAAGACGGCGCGGAGGGGATGCCGTCCGGCAATGCATCTCACTGCCTCTTCTGGAATATTGGCATCAAAACATGCCACCAGGTCTCCTCCGTTGTAGGTATGCACCAGACAGCCTTTTACCATCTCTGAAGTATAGGGCAGGTTCAAAGGAAGCCCCCACTCCAGGAGGCAGCCAAACAAAAGATCCGCCCCATCCCTGTCCTCCTTGATGTTTGACTCCAGCATGGCAAGGAGGCTCTGGCTGTATTCCCCGGGGCTGTAGTACACATCCTTCATATTGGTTGAATCCACTGTAAAAACCCGGACCCCATAGTCGATGTCCTCATGGGTCTCCTTCCGGATCCTTTCTCCCGCCTTTTTTATTCTGGCGATTCCGATATCGCAGATGGTGCGGTATCCGTTTTTATATGCTTCCGTTTGTTCTTTGCAGGGCTCCGGAACCTGGATCAGAATAAATTGCCGCTTTCCTTTGGTCTCCGCATTCAGCTGCATGACAGCATGGGCGGTGGAAGCCGATCCGGAAAAGAAATCCAGAACCACGTCATCCTCTTTCACGTTGGCCACTTTCATGATGGCCTTCAACAATTCTACCGGCTTTGGATTGCTGAAGATATTTTTCACTCCAAACAGCTGGGTCATGGATTCATTGGCTCCCTGATTATGCCCAAACTGCTCATGGGACCACCAGTTGGAGGCGCACTGCCCCTCACCCTCCCGCTCGAACTGATAGTACTTTTTTCTGGGCATTCCGTCGCCGTCCTTGGGAAAATAGATCCGCCCCTCTTCCCGATACTTCAGATAAGTGGCTTCCTCCCCCATCCATTCTTCATCCAGATGCCGGCCCGTAGGCGTAACGATGGTATACCGGCTTCCGCTCTGATCAGACCCTGTCTTCCAGGGCTTGCTTGCCCAGGGGCCTTTGGGATCGTTGTCCGGATTGGTAAAGGCCGCTGTCAGATCCAGCTTGCCTACACCGGCTTTCTTAAGGTACTGGCTGTCCCTGGCATAGACAAGGATATGCTCTGCAACAATACCGATCATCTTTGTCTTGTCATTGGGCTGGTTATGACGCCTCCTCCAATGGATATGCCCTTCAAAATTGTGCTTCCCAAATACCTCATTGCAGATCATTTTAAGGGTTTCCAACTCATTGTCATCAATGCTGAT
>JAETTS010000703.1 GCA_021769025.1 Enterocloster bolteae | reverse complement strand
ACAGATTTGCGATGTGTGCCATAAAATGTGGAAGCTTGGCTGGGTGGCAGCCAATGACGGCAACGTGTCCGCCAGGCTGGATGACGGAACATTTCTTGCCACTCCCACCGGAATGAGCAAAAGCTTCATCACACCGGAAAAGCTGGTTCGTATCAATGGGAAAGGCGAGGTGTTGGAAGGCCTTCCCGGATACAGGCCCTCTTCAGAGATTAAGATGCATCTCCGCTGCTATAAAGAGCGTGAGGATGTAAATTCCGTGCTTCACGCCCACCCGCCTGTAGCCACCGGATACGCGGTAGCCAATGTGCCGTTGGACGAGTACTCTATGATTGAGACGGTAATTGCTCTGGGTTCGATTCCGGTAACGCCTTACGGAACCCCCTCCACTTACGAAGTACCGGATAACATAGCGCCTTATCTGGGGGAACATGACGCAATGCTCCTTCAGAATCATGGGGCTTTGACCGTGGGGGCTGATGTGATTACCGCTTATTACCGCATGGAAACACTGGAACTCTTTGCAAAAATCAGCCTTAACGCCAGAATGCTGGGAGGTGCACAGGAAATATCCAGGGAAAATATTGACCGCCTTATCTCAATGAGGAAAGGATATGGGGTAACTGGCAGGCACCCCGGTTATAAAAAATACAGTAAACAGGAGGAAAACAGATGCTAAGAGGAATACCCCATATATTATCTCCTGAACTGTTAAAGATATTATGTGAAATGGGTCACAGCGACCGGATTGTGATTGCCGATGGGAATTTCCCGGCAGAGTCCATGGGCAGGGATGCCCATGTCATACATATGGAAGGCCACGGCGTGCCGGAGATACTGGAAGCAATCCTCTCGCTTTTTCCACTGGACACCTACGTAGAACACCCTGTCTGCCTGATGTCGGTAACGGACGGGGATACGGTTGAAACACCCATCTGGGATCAATACATGACATTGGTGGAAGCGTGTGACAGCAGGGGCAGAAGTGCCATTGGCCATATAGAGCGGTTCGCGTTCTACGAGGAGGCAAAGAAAGCTTATGCAATTATCGCCACCAGCGAGAAAGCGCTTTATGCCAATATCATGCTGCAAAAAGGGGTAGTTACCGACCAGGGCCTGTAAATGGGTTCCGCCAAAACAGTGCAATTAGTAAAGAAATGGAAGGTGATGATGTGGGAGAAGTAATTCTGACCATGAAAGACATTGATAAGTCCTTTGTCGGGGTACATGCGTTAAAAAATGCCTGTCTGGAACTTAAAAAGGGCGAGGTCCATGCACTGATGGGTGAGACTGGCGCCGGAAAATCCACCCTCATGAAGATATTGACAGGAATCTACAGCAAGGACAGCGGTACCATTGTGTATGAGGGGCGCCAGGTGGAATTTAAAAGTCCCAGGGAAGCGCAGG
>JAETTS010000702.1 GCA_021769025.1 Enterocloster bolteae | reverse complement strand
GCCCCCGCCTTCTGGCAAAGAAGCTGGCTTCGTTTTTTCGATTGAAGACGGTGTGTCCACTGCTGCTTGCATCCGCTTGAGCGGTTCCACTTCCTTTTCTGAGGAATCAAGTTCTTTCCAATCCTCATCCAAGGTATGTTTGGCTTTCTTTTTCTTTTTGTCCTTCCCGCTCAGAATTAAGTAGAAGGTTGGCAAAAGCAGCAGAGTCAAGAACGTGGAAGCGGTCAATCCACCGATCACCACAATCGCTAGGCCTTGCATCATTTCTCCGCCATCTCCAATGGCCAGGGCCGTTGGAATCATGGACAGAATCGTAGTCAGGGTGGTCATAAGAATGGGGCGCAAACGGGTTTTTCCAGTTAAGATCAAAGCGTCCCGCACGCTCATGGTCTTTTTATATTCATTGGTCGTATCGACATACAGAATACCGTTGTTTACCACGGTGCCTACCAGCAGCAGGAAGCCCAAAACAGACGTCATGCTCAGGGAACACCCACTGATCATCATTAAGCCAAAAGAACCGATCAAGCTGAACGGAATACAAACCATCACCATGAGGGAGTACCGCGGCGACTCAAACTGCATTGCCATCACCATAAACACCAACAGCACCGCTACAATCAGCGCGGTTCCCAAAGAAGAAAACTCTTCCATAATCATATCGTCCATGGCGCTGTTGGCAAGCGAGGTTCCCTGTGGGAAAGCATAATCCTCCATCTCCTGATCCAGCTCTTTTTGCAGATCCGCCGCCATTCCGTCGGCGGTCACTGCGGTGATCTCCACATTGTACTGACCCTTTCTCCGGGAAATGGACTGAGGACTGGTCTGGAACTCAATGGCTGCAAGATCCATCAGCGGAACAGATGTCCCCGTTGGGGAAATCAGCGTCAAACCGCTTAGATCATTGACAGACTCGTATCGGCCGGCTGGATATTCCACCATCACACTGTATTCCTGACCGTTCTGCGTCAAGGTGGTAGCTTCTGTACCGCTCAAAGTGGAGTTAAGAATGGAGGCAATCTGGATCGGCGTAAAGCCTGCGCCAGCTGCCTTAACCGGATCAATCCGCACTTTGGCAATCGGGCCGCCCTCTTGGATGGAAGAGGATACCGTTAAAATCCCTTCCTTGCTCCGCATCAAATCCTGTACCTGCTGATCCAGTTCTTTCAGGGTGTCTAAATTACTTCCCTGGAAATTAAGAGACACTTCATTTTCTCCTCCAGTGCCCATAGAAGCCATACTGTTCACGGAGGTAAACGACAGATCACAGTCCGTCATATCCTTGGTGGCTTTCTCCCATTCTTGGATCACCGTCTTGGTTTCCCGGGATCGATCCCCCTTGAGATAAGCTGTCAAGGTAGCGGTGGTAGAACCGGCGGAGCTCAGGGACATCCCACCAGAGCT
>JAETTS010000701.1 GCA_021769025.1 Enterocloster bolteae | reverse complement strand
CAAAGGACATCATTGTCTATGCAGAGTTTTTACAGAACTTTGGTGTGGAGGCTTATTCGCCGAAACAGGGGAAGATTGAAGTGCTTTGCACTTCTGTGTTAAAGGACTCGGCATTAGCGGTACCGGAAGATAGTCCGAATTTATCCATTCATTAGGAGGCAGGCCATGGAACAGAAGAAAGAAACGAACGAGGTCCGGTATAGTGTGGCCCGGAAATGCTTTGCACTTCTGTGCTAAAGGATTCGGCATTAGCGATACCGGAATACGGTCTGAATTTATCCATTCATTAGGAGGCAGACCCATGGGACAGAAGAAAGAAACAAACGAAGTCCGGTACAGTATAGCACGGAAACTGCTGAATTTGATGCTGGAAAATGGCTTTATTTCAGAGGAGGAATACAAAAAAATCGATGCCTTGAATCGGGAAACATTTTCTCCGGAATTGTCGAAAGTATATGGGTAAAAACACTGGATATATCTGAAAACTTGTGGTATTGTGTGGTGCTAACAGGAGAACAAAGAAAGGAAGGAGAGAAGCCTATGGAGAAGAAGGTTGTAAAGAAAATCATAAAAATCGAGCCTGTTAGCAGCGGTTCCGCCGCTAATGCGGTGGAAGTCAAACGTGTCTGCGCCTACTGCCGCGTCAGTACGAACTCAGCGGACCAAAAGAATTCCTTTGAAGCCCAGGTAGACTATTATACCCGGCTGATTGGAGAGAAGGAGGGCTGGGTGCTGGCCGGTATCTATGCAGACGAAGCCAGGACCGGCACAAAGCTGTACCGGAGAGATGACTTCCAGCAGATGATGGAGGACTGCCGGCAGGGAAAAATTGATTTGATCCTGACAAAATCCGTGACCCGGTTTGCCAGAAACACGTTGGACAGCATCAAAGCTATCCGGGAACTGAAGGCCCTTGGGATAGGCGTTTACTTTGAGAAGGAGAGGGTCAACACCCTTATGGAAAAGAGCGAACAGATGATAACCATCTTGAGCTCTATCGCCCAGGGAGAATCCGAGAGTATTTCCACCAATAATAAGTGGTCGGTAGTACGGAGATTCCGAAATGGTACATTCATTATAAGCAGTCCACCGTATGGTTATGAGAATAATGAGTATGGAGAGCTGGTTATCAAAAAAGATGAGGCAGAGATCGTGCGCTGGATTTTTGATGAATACCTGGGAGGAAAAGGGTCCTACACCATTGCCGCAGAACTGGAAACAGCAGGGATTCCCACGATCCGTGGAGCAAAGGAATGGCTGGACAGTGTGGTAAAGGGGATTCTTCAGAACTGTGCATATGAAGGGGATCTGCTGCTTCAGAAAACCTATACGACCGATGGAGTCCCATTCATTCGCAAAAACAATCGGGGAGAACTGCCCCAGTATCTGATAGCAGATGACCATGAG
>JAETTS010000700.1 GCA_021769025.1 Enterocloster bolteae | reverse complement strand
TGGGCATGGAACTGCAAAATGACAAAGGACGAGATCGATAATTCTCTGGAATCCATAAAGAAAATGGGAATGGGCGGCGGCCATATCCATTGCCGTACCGGTATGGACAATCCGTATATGGGAGAAGAATTCCTGAGTCTGGTAAAGTACAGCAATGAAAAATGCAAAGAATTAGGAATGCTTACATGGCTTTATGATGAAGACCGCTGGCCTTCCGGCGCAGGAGGCGGACTTGTGACCAAAGATCATCAGTATCGTATGCGCTTTTTGATCTTTGCGCCGGAGAGACAGGAAGGAAAAGATATCGGAAAAAGTGAATTAAAATCCTCCGGGCAGGCAGTGCGCAGCGAGGAGCGTACCTTTCTTGGGAGATATCAGGTAAAGCTGGAAAACGGCTATATGACTGCCTACGAAAAAATAGATGAGGATGCACCGCTGAAAGAGGGATTCCATGAGTGGTTTGCTTATCTGGAGGTATCCGGGGATAATCCCTGGTTTAATAATGAGGCCTATTTAAACACTCTGGATAAAAAAGCAGTAGAACGCTTTATTGAAGTGACCCATGAATCATACGAGAAGCTTTTGGGAGAGGAATTTGGGAAAAGCATTCCTGCAATTTTTACGGATGAACCTCAGTTTTCTCATAAGACAACCCTGGGCTTTGCAGATGAAAAAGCGATTGTAACCATTCCGTATACCGATGATTTGGAGGAAACCTTCCAGGCTGCCTATGGACACAGCCTTCTGGAACATCTTCCGGAACTGTTCTGGGAACTGGCCGGGAACAAGGTATCCAGAATCCGTTATGAATACCATGATCATATTGCAGAGAGGTTTGCCAGCGCTTTTGCAGATACCATCGGATCATGGTGTACAGCCCATGGTATTCTGCTTACAGGTCATATGATGGAAGAACCGACCCTGGAGACGCAGACGGCAGCTCTTGGAGAGGCAATGCGTTCTTACCGTTCCTTTGGAATTCCTGGAGTGGATATGCTCTGTGACAGAAGAGAATTGTCTACCATGAAGCAGACCCAGAGTGCGGTACACCAGTATGGAAGACCGGGGGCCATGAGTGAGCTTTACGGTGTGACAAACTGGGATTTTGATTTCAGAGGGCATAAGGTGCAGGGAGACTGGCAGGCAGCTTTGGGAGTAACCGTTCGTGTGCCTCATCTGACCTGGACCAGTATGGCAGGGGAAGCAAAGAGAGATTATCCGGCAGCCATTGGTTATCAGTCTCCATGGTATGAGGAATACCCGCTGATTGAAAATCATTTTGCACGAGTGAACTCTGCTCTTACCAGAGGCACTCCCCATGTCCGTCTTGGCGTGATCCATCCGATCGAATCCTACTGGCTGTTCTGGGGACCGAAGGAGCAGACTGCGGCAGTGCGGGAAGAAATGGATGA
>JAETTS010000699.1 GCA_021769025.1 Enterocloster bolteae | reverse complement strand
TCCTGAGCGTTTTGGGGATTCACGCTGCCGCCGTAAAGAATGGGGATGCGGCTTCCCTGTTCCTCGCCAAAGCGTGCGCACAGAATCCGCCGTATGCCTGCATGGCGCTCAGCCACATAATCACTGTCCGCGGGGATGCCGTTCACACCGATGGCCCACACGGGTTCGTAGGCAATCCAGAGCTGCTCCGCCTGTTCTGCGGTGATGGAATGAAGCCCCATCTTTAACTGGGTGCTCAGGGTCTCCTCGCTTAGGCCGTATTCCCTCTGGGTCAGGGTCTCTCCTATACACAGCAGAGGAGTGAAACCGGACTGGGCTGCCTTTGCTGTCTTTTTTTCCTGGTCAAAGTCATTCTCCCTGAAAACGTGGCGTCGTTCCGAGTGGCCGATTTCCACTACGCTTACCCCCACTTCCTTAAGCATGACAGGCGAGATTTCGCCGGTGAACTGTCCCTGGTCCTCCCAGCACATGTTCTGGGCTCCCAGCCGGATGTGGGATCCGGATGTAATCCTGTTGGCAGACTCCAGGGTGGTGAAGGAGGGGATGACAAACAGGGTGAGGGGGCTGTCTGCCAGGTCCTCTGTCAGTCGGCGGAGCTGTGTCAGAAATGAAGTTGTTTCCGCAATGGTTTTGTACATCTTTGTGTTTGTGCCAAGATATAACCGATTCAGTTTTTTCATTAAGCAACCTCCGCTATTTGAGATTTTCGCCTTCAATTTCTTTGATGGCCTCTACCTTGGATGTGGATGCACAGTCTACGAATTCCAGTTCCAGCCATTTTTCCAGAATCCGCTTTGCCAGCTCGGCTCCAATTACCCGCTCGCCCATACAGATCACATTGCCGTCATTGCTCAGTTTTAAACGTTCCGCTGAGAAAACATCATGGCATACGCCGGCGCGGATGCCTTTGAATTTGTTGGCAGTCATGGCCATGCCCAGGCCTGTGCCGCAGATCAGCACACCGTGCTTCTGATAACCGCTGTTTATGATTTCCTGGCACACCTTCTCTGCCACATAGGGATAATAGGTAGAATCCTCAGTGCTGTCGCATCCCATATTCTCCACAGTATATCCCTTTTTCTCCATGAATCCCATGAGTTCATTTTTCAAATGTACAGCAGCATTGTCGCACCCAATTACAATTGTTCTCATATTTTGGCCTCCATATTGGTAAAAATGTTAATTAGTGTTACTATGAGCATATATTAACATTTTAGAATACGAAAATCAAGATAAATTATCAAAAAATGTTAAATTAAATGCAGATGTAACATTTTACAAACAATATATAACATTTTAGCACGGCCAGGAACATCTGGACATTTTCTGAAAATACAATTATAATATTTTACAGTCAGATTCGTAACGCTGTGCACCCATGGGCCGCAGCAGGATTGCGACAGGAGGGGAAACAGAACT
>JAETTS010000698.1 GCA_021769025.1 Enterocloster bolteae | reverse complement strand
GTCTTGGCTCTTCCTGCTACCGCTCTTATGGCCTGGCTGGTCATGAGGGCGCTTTATACGAAAGTTCCGCAGTATGAAGAATTTGTCACAGGCTATACCACCTGGACAGCCTACTATAAATCCGGCGATATGACACTGGCTTATCTGGTGATTGGCGGTGTTCTGGTTTTTTATGTGGTTTTTTACCTCCTTGGATGCCTGTTGTCCCAAAGGCTTGTCTGGCTTAGAGGGAATCTGGATGTATGTGAGACCTATGGGAAGGAATGGAATATAAAAAGGAAAAAATTGGAAAAGTGTGGTTTTCTGCTTTTATTTGTTCACTTTTCTATTGCTTCCCTGTTAAAGGCTCTTCAGCTTTTGTTTTCCCTGTCAAGTCCAAAAGCCCTCCTACTGCCTTTGCAAGCGGCGGGATTTTTTCTGGCCCTTGTATGCTGTATCTGGTATCTGAAACAGGAAAAGGAAGGATTTATGAAGCAGGCTCTCTCTTACAGCCAGCTTTTCCTGCCTCTGTGTTGTTTGGGAATCGCCCACTATGAATATATGCGGGAGGGAGAGGTGATTACCCAGTATGTTTCCCTTCCGATGAAGGCCGCTATGGGAGCGGTCACCCTGATTCTTGTAGGCTATAATGCATACCGCATATTTTGGAAGGACCACGCAAAAGAAGAGGGAACGGTTTACTTGAGTAGCTTTCTCTCTCTGGCCGTGTATGCCTCTTATGTGCTTCCCAGGGGAACCATTTCCGGATCTCCTCTGGAAATGTACCACTATGGGGAATTTTCCGTGCCGCTGCATCAGCTTTTGCATTTTGGCACCGTTCCCTATCTGGATACCATGCCCATTCACGGGGTTTGCGATTATATTCAGGCCGGCGTATGGTATACCCTCTTTGACGGAACCTATGCTACCTTTGAGGCTGCTATGGTCATTGGTTGTGTGCTCATTGCCGTGATCACCGCTGCGCTTATCTATGCTTGCGTGGAGAATAAGCTGGCGGGACTTTTGTGCATTCTCTTGTTTTCCCTGTTTGGGGATCCCTATTACTATACCAGGTGGGCCTTTGTTCTGCCCTTTATTGTGGTGGTATTTTCCAGGCAGGTGCGAACGGACTTTGCAAAGCTTTTGTGGTGCTGGACTTTTATCTCCATCCTGTCCATTGCCTGGAACCCTTCCATCGGAGGGGCCTGTGCGCTGGCGGCTCTGCCTATGATCCTCTATGAGGGGATTCATGAGAGGGGATGGAGGATGTTTCTGGAGCTTAAAAACAAGGAGGGACGCAGAAGACTTCTGCCCTGGTATCTGCCCCTTTTGATCCTTGGCATTTCCTTTATCCCCATGTTTTTCGCAATTCTTCGCTATATTGTGGAAAACTCTGCGGCAATCCTGGAAACTACGGGGGATATTCTTCTGGAGGAGCTTACA
>JAETTS010000697.1 GCA_021769025.1 Enterocloster bolteae | reverse complement strand
CCTGCACCCGAAACTCTATTTCCTCCCTCTACAACATTGCAGGGAGGAGGAGCTGAGAGGAACCACCCAGGAAGTTCCTCCACCATTTTAGGCTTTTTCCTTTTCTTCTTCTGTCTATTCCTTAGAGACGGTTTCCTCATTTGATCTATCAACACTTGTAGCTCTTCTTCTGACTCTGTTTCGTCTGTTTCTTCCTCTGCATCTGTCTTTTCTGAGTCTGTCTCCTTTGTGCTTCCCTGCTTTTCTGACCTCTCCTCTTGAAGCATTTCTAGGGCAGCTTGCCCCTTCTCTATATTTGCCTGAAAACATTTTTGATCCTCAAGGCAACTACGCACTAAGCACCACAGTGGATGGACCCCAGGTCTTAGAGTCCCCTGTTCCCAGGCAAAATCAAGGTCTTTCCCTAGTTTTTCCCAACTTGCCACAGTAAGATTATCCGAGACTGTGAACCAGGAGGCAATGACATCGCATTCACTCAAAAATCTCTCTGCGGTGCTCCTTTTTATTTTTAGTTTCTTATGCTCAAACAGCTCTTGAAGAGCCAGAAAAATTGGATGAGACTGTGAGGTCCTCATGACAAAATCTTTCTACCCTGCTATGGCTAAATTCACCAAGTGTCTTCCTAATTTCGGTTCGCTGCTACCGAGAACTTTCTTGGTAACTACACTGAATATTTATAGCCACTTATATCCCAGGGTCGTTATGGTCCCATCTTACCTTGGGAACTTTCCAGCGCTGCCCTGACTGCATGAAGTTCTGATATCAGGAGGTCCCGTATGGGCCACCACTTGCTGTGTCCAACCTCGACCAGCGAGGAAGACACGGATAGTAAAGATCTTCTTCAAGCAGTTTTACTTAGGAACTTTGATACAATCTTCTGACCCCAGGGAACCCACACACCACACTTAAATAGCTAGCACTGCCCAATCCTAAAAAGCCACGTGCGTCATGCAGATATGCTGTCACTATGCAGAAGCCAGCAGGCCAGGCAGGCATATAGCC
>JAETTS010000696.1 GCA_021769025.1 Enterocloster bolteae | reverse complement strand
AGGCCGGAAGCCAGGCTCTTAATTACTTCCTCTCCCTTCCAGCTGCCCCTACGGCAATCATCTGCTGCAACGACATCAATGCCTTAGGAGCTTTGAACGCCGCATATTCCCTGGGATTAAAGATTCCCGCAGACATGTCCATTGTGGGATTTGATAATGTGATCAGCAATCTCCATCAGCCCCAGATAACCACTGTCCAGCAGAATCTGCGTGAAATATCCCTTGAGTTGTTTGAGCTGGTGGTCAACCCGCCGGAAAATCCTGTATCCAAAATCATTGAAGCCTCCTTCATAGAAGGAGCCACCTGCAGCAGGATCGAAACAGCCCAGAAATAAAAACTTATGCCGGGAAACCATCCGAAAAAGCAAAGGCTGTACAATGTGCTTTTCCGGATGGTTTGGGGAAATATCTCAAAAATATTTCAGAAACATTTTAAACCAACAAATTTAATCCAACAGATAAAAAACCTCTTGATTTATCAGAGAAAATATGATAGACTATACCACGTCAAAGTAATAACATATTTTCATGCGCGAGTGGCTCAGGGGTGGAGCACCACCTTGCCAAGGTGGGGGCCGCGGGTTCGAATCCCGTCTCGCGCTTTTTTTATTTCCAGCCGGAGGACTGCTCTGCCAGTTCTCCGGCCTTTTGTTTTCTTCACATTTAAAGCCTAAATACAACAATGGGAAGGCGCCCTCACGCGGGTCAGCCTTCCCATTTTCATATCTTATTTCTAATTGCCGGGCCAGCCCCCGGCTTCTACCTCTTCTGTTTGACCGTATTAAGGTATTCCATGATTCCCATGTGTATGGTCCAGGCCATTCTGTCCTGATATTCCTCATCTTCCAGGCGTTTGGCTTCCTTTCCATTACTCAGGAATCCGCATTCCACTATGACAATAGGCTCCTTCACATGAAGCAGGAGATAATAGTTGTCATTGGCCTTGGCCATCCTCTTGTTGGCCTCGCCCAGCACATAATCAAAGCGCTTCTGCAAAATTTCCGCCAGATACTTTCCCTTCTCTGATGTCTTATAATAAAAAACCTGGCCTCCGGATACATACTCCTCATGGTAACTGTTCTGGTGGATGCTGACCACCAAATCCGGCACTGCCTCATTTATGATTTCGCACCGTTTTCTCATATCTGCCATCTTTTTATGACTGTCTCCGGAGCTGTAAAGCCCCTGGTCCGAATCCCTGGTAAGGATCACCTCTACATCGGAGGCCTCAAGATATGCTTTCAGCTGCTCTGTTATCTTCAGATTAATATCCTTTTCCAGCTGACCATTTATACCTACCTTACCCGGATCGCTGCCTCCGTGTCCGGCGTCTATGACCACCACCGGCCTTGCCTTGTCTGCCACCGCTGCCTGATTATGGAAAGCCACCAATGTTCATGCCTGCCATGATATCAATGACACGATAC
>JAETTS010000012.1 GCA_021769025.1 Enterocloster bolteae | reverse complement strand
ACCCGGTTCTTTTGGAGCCGATCGCATCCCTTAAGGTTACCGTGCCGGATAAATTTACCGGCGACATCATGGGCGACTTAAACCGCAGGAGAGGCCGCGTGCTTGGCATGAACTCTGATCATCACGGCAAACAGATCATTGAGGCAGATATTCCAATGTCCGAATTGTTTGGATACAACACGGATCTTCGTTCTATGACCGGTGGTATCGGTATCTTTGAGTATGAGTTCAGCCGTTATGAGCAGGCACCTGGCGATGTACAGAAGAAGGAAGTGGAGGCCAGAGCCTCTAAGTTAGAGAGCGCAGAAGGGTAATAGGCCACTGGCGGCAGCCAGAAGATTGTGTGTGCGTTTTCATAGTTAACCCTGCATCTGAATAAAGATGCAGGGTTTTTATGACAGGCCGGACAGGCTTGTGACAATTTATAGAAGAGACAAGTTACAGAGAACAATGCAGGAAAACGTTGGAAGTAAGACGCAAGAGGTGTGTAAGATGGAATATACGGATAACAGACAGCTGGAAGGGCAAACTACAGGAGAATGGGGAATCGGGGTTCAGGGGGAAATGAGGCAGCCGGTGATTGCTGAGAAGATGCCGGAAAAAAAGGGGTATGACATCCGTTCTCTGAGGAGATGCTTTCGGACTGTCGGGCTGGCCTATGTGGTGTATCTGCTGGTTTCCACGGCTAGCCAGGTTGTGGCGTATCTGCTGTTTGAGGCGCCAGAGAGCGAGACCGGATGGAATCTGTGGATGATGGTCTGCATGCTGTCCATGTATCCGTTGGCGACATTCTTTTTCTATCTGATCATGCGCAGACTCCCTAAGGCCAGGCAGACTTGGAAGGAATCGATGAATCTAGGAAAATATATGGGGATCTTCGTGGTCTGTATGGGATGCATGTACCTTGGGAATATCATCGGACAGGCGGTCAATGCTATTCTGAAAGCCATAACAGGACTTCCTATGGCCAATGACCTGGATATCCTGATCAGTGATATGCAGCCCTGGCTGATTCTCTTGGTGGTAGTCACTGTGGGGCCGGTCATGGAAGAATTGGTTTTCCGCAAATTTCTCCTTGACCGGATCGCCGGATATGGACAGGCGACTTCCATGCTGATATCCGGATTGATTTTTGGCATTGCCCACGGGAATTTTTACCAGTTCTTCTATGCATTTGCCCTGGGGGCCATCTTTGCCCTGGTGTATCTGCGAACTGGCAATATTCTTCACACCATCGGGCTTCACATGATGATCAATTTCTGTGGCAGCTTTGTCTCCCTTTATGTATTGGAATTGGTGGAAGATTGGGGAGTCGCCGGACTCCTTCTTGTCTTCGCTCAGGTGATGGTGATGCTTGGGTATGTGATCGCGACGGTTATCCTGTTGGTCTATTATCGGAGAGAGCTTTTTCTCTATGAAGAGAAGAAAAATATTCCGGCAGGAAAATGGTTTCTGGCTGTTATGTGTAACGCCGGGATGATTTTGTATCTGATTGCTGGCATAATCTTTTTTGTCATGAATTTCTGATAAAGGCAGTGACAAGAAAAGGAGGCGGCTCTGTCTCGGAGGAAAGTAGGGATAGATTATCCTGCCGTTTAATCAGACAATAAATGACAGATTATGTCATTGCGTTTCAAGAATAGAAGAAAGCTGCCATCCGCATACTATCTGCGGAGGTGAATGAATGATGGATGACGGCTTTTCTAATTTTCCTCTGGGGCTTGGGATGGTGCTTATGATGAACCCAAACGCCAGGGCAGGTTATGACCGGTTAACCGAAGCGGAGAAGGAGCATATTATCTTAAAATGCAAGGATGCCAGATCCAAAGACGAGATGGACCGGATTGTCAATTCTTTTGCAGGAGATGACGTGGGAGATCTGCTTCGGGATTCGAAGCTTAGCTGACATGACTGCGATATCTGGAATTCCTCATGTTCCTTGTTGACAGAAAAATAGAAATGTGTTAAATTTATAAACAGTTCAAATACAGGGAAGAGGAAGAGTAGCATCAGGGAAGCATACAGAGAGTTGTCGGGGGTGGAAGGCAGCGGCATACCTTTTGTGAACTGGCCTTGGAGTAGCGTGCCGAACCGGAGACCGTGCAGGGAGAGAAAAGCTATGGTTTCCCCAGTAAGCGTTGCCGGATTCCGTCCGTTATCAGGAGAAGGGTAAGCCATCTTGCTACCCTGATGAGTGCATGCCAAGGCATGAATTAGAGTGGTACCGCGCAGATTTTAAGCGTCTCTATCCTAAGGGATAGAGGCGTATTTTTATTTCATAGGAAATGGCATCCTATGAAACAAAAACGCGACCCGAGGAACGCACTGCAATGGAAAGGAAACATGTCGTTTAAGCGACCCAATGCCTGCGCCAGGAGGAAGATGGCTGTTTACGCAGCCGCGCTCCAGCGTGAGAGTCCGGCTTGCCGGACTCTTTATTCGGTATTCCATTATGTAAACAAAAAGGAGGACAGTCATGGCAGCATACAACCACAGCGCCATTGAGAAGAAGTGGAGAGAGAATTGGGAGAAGAATCCCATCAATGTCAACGACGGCAAAAAGCCAAAATATTATTGTCTGGATATGTTCCCGTACCCGTCTGGCAGCGGTCTGCATGTAGGGCATTGGAGAGGTTATGTGATCTCTGATGTGTGGAGCCGTTATCAGATTTTAAAAGGGCATTATGTGATCCATCCTATGGGGTGGGATGCCTTCGGCCTTCCGGCGGAGAATTACGCCATCAAGATGGGGATCCATCCGGCCATCTCCACGGCAGAGAATGTAAAGAACATTAAGAAGCAGATCAACCAGATCGCCTCCATCTATGACTGGGACATGGAAGTCAACACCACAGATCCGGGATTCTACAAGTGGACCCAGTGGATTTTTGTCCAGATGTTCAAGAAAGGCCTGGCCTATGAGAAGGAATTCCCGATCAACTGGTGCCCTTCCTGCAAGACCGGTCTGGCCAACGAGGAAGTGGTCAACGGCTGCTGCGAACGGTGCGGCGCCACGGTGACCAAGAAGAACCTTCGCCAGTGGATGTTAAAGATCACGGCTTACGCAGAGCGGCTGTTAAATGATCTGGACAAGCTGGACTGGCCGGAGAAAGTAAAGAAGATGCAGACCGAGTGGATCGGCAAATCTTACGGTGCAGAAGTGGATTTCCAGGTAGAAGGGAAAGAAGAGAAGATCACGGTCTATACCACCAGGCCGGATACCCTTTACGGAGCCACCTTCATGGTTCTGGCTCCAGAGCACAAACTGGCAAAGGATCTGGCCACGGATGAGACCAGAGAGGCAGTGGAGAAATACATTTTCGATTCCTCCATGCGTTCCAATGTAGACCGGATGCAGGACAAGGAAAAGACCGGCGTCTTCACAGGAAGCTATGCCGTCAATCCCTTAAACGGCGCTAAGATTCCTATCTGGCTGTCAGATTATGTACTGGTAGACTACGGTACCGGAGCCATCATGTGTGTGCCGGCCCACGATGACAGAGACTTTGAGTTTGCGAAGAAATTTGATATTCCCATCATTCAGGTAATCGCCAAGGATGGAAAAGAGATTGAAAATATGACTGAGGCCTACACCGAGGCCAGCGGAACCATGATCAATTCCGGAGAGTGGAACGGCAGGGAATCCGCAGAACTTAAGAGAGAAGCCCCGGCTATGATAGAGGCCAGAGGACTGGGGAAAAAGACAGTGAACTACAAGCTGCGGGACTGGGTGTTCTCCAGACAGCGTTACTGGGGCGAGCCTATCCCCATCATTCACTGCCCCAAGTGCGGCAATGTGGCAGTTCCGGAGGAAGAGCTTCCCTTACAGCTTCCGGAGGTAGAAAGCTATCAGCCCACAGGAACCGGCGAGTCGCCGCTGGCTGCCATTGATGAGTGGGTCAACTGTACCTGTCCGGAGTGCGGCGGCCCGGCCAAGAGAGAGACGAACACCATGCCCCAGTGGGCAGGGTCTTCCTGGTATTTCCTGCGGTATGTGGACAGCCACAACGACAAGGAGCTGGTGTCCAAGGAGAAGGCAGACAAATACCTGCCGGTGGATATGTATATCGGCGGTGTGGAGCATGCGGTGCTTCACCTGCTGTATTCCAGGTTCTACACCAAATTTTTGTATGACATCGGAGCCATTGATTTTGACGAGCCCTTTACCAAGCTGTTTAACCAGGGCATGATCACCGGAAAGAACGGCATCAAGATGAGCAAGTCCAAGGGAAATGTGGTCTCTCCCGACGATCTGGTCCGGGATTACGGCTGCGATTCTCTGAGAATGTATGAGCTGTTTGTGGGACCACCGGAGCTGGATGCGGAGTGGGACGACAGAGGAATTGAGGGCGTAAGCCGGTTCTTAAATCGTTTTTGGAACCTGGTGATGGACAGCAAGGATAAGGATGTAAAGCCATCCAAAGAGATGCTGCGCCTGCGCCATAAGCTGATCTTTGACATCGAGCAGCGGTTCAGCCAGTTTAACTTAAATACGGTGATCTCTGGTTTCATGGAGTACAACAACAAGCTGATTGAGCTGGCCAAGAAGGAAGGCGGCATCGACAAGGAGACCCTTAAGACTTTCGTGGTGCTTCTGGCTCCCTTTGCCCCCCATATCGGCGAGGAACTGTGGCAGCAGTTAGGCGGAACCGACAGCGTGTTCCATGCCCAGTGGCCCCAGTGCGATGAGGATGCCATGAAAGAGGATGAGATTGAGATCGCCGTACAGATCAACGGAAAGACCAGGGCGGTGGTGAAGATTTCTGCGGAGGCTTCCAAGGAAGAGGCCATCGCTGCAGGAAAGGAAGCAGTAAGGGACAAGCTGACTGGAACCATCGTAAAGGAAATTTATGTTCCGAAGAAGATCATCAACCTTGTGCAAAAATAGACAAAGGCATCAGGCGTTTGTCTGTTAGATGGAGATGAGAGGATGAATCTGGATTCACATATTCGGGAAGAAATTGTTGCACTGGCTCAGAAATACCAGATAGAGAAGGTTATCTTATTTGGTTCCAGGGCCAGGGGCGACAATAAGGAACGAAGTGATATTGACTTGGCAGTAAGCGGTGGAAATATAGTGGAGTTTCGTCTGGATATTGACGATGAAGTCCGTACGCTTTTAATGTTCGATGTGGTTAATTTGGATGGGCCTGTTCAGAAGCCGCTGTTAAAGTCCATAGAAGAAGAGGGGGTTGTGCTGTATGAAAAAGCTTGAGAATTTTTCAAGTTCTTTAAGCAATCTAAAACTGTGCAGAAATTATTCGGCTCCCTATGACGTGGTGACGGAGACTGGGTTAGTGAATCTGTTTTCCATCTGTTTTGAGCGGTCATGGAAAGCCATGAAAGAGAGTTTGGAACGCCATGGGTTTGGAGAGGGGAAGACAGGCTCTCCGAAACTCATCATTAAGTCAGCATACGCTGCAGGTATGATACAGGATGAAGCGGGATGGCTTGAACTTCTGGATAGACGCAATGAGGTTTCACATTCTTATAATGAAGAGGCTGCCGCTGCGCTCATAGAGCGGACAAAGGAGAACTATCTGGCATTGTTTGAAGAGTTGGAAAAGGAATTGAAAACGAATTGGCTATGAAAAAGATAAGGGGCACTATTACCACAAAATATGCTTTGGTGCAGGCTGCCTACTGGATGAGCAGCTGCATTATTTCCTCCTATGCCAGCGTCTATCTGCTGGGAGAAGGGTTCAGCAATACGCAGATCGGCCTTTTGATCGGCCTTGCAGGGGCCGTATCCACGGTGATGCAGCCCTGGGTGGGCTCTGTAGTGGATAAAAGTGAGAGGATAACCTTGAGAACTATGTCTCTGGCCTTCGGGCTGGCCATGACATCTCTTTCTGCACTTTTGGTCGTGACGAGGAACAAAGTCTTGGTGGCTGCTCTTTACAGTACGCTGCGGGTGATTTTTCAGGTAGCCCTTCCCTTGGTGTGCGCTATGGGGATGGAGAGCATCAACCGTGGAAGTGATTTGAATTTTGGGCTGGCCAGAGGGATGGGCTCCATCGCTTACGCGGTGCTTACCAGCGTGGTTGGGTTTGTGACGGCTTCCATAGGCTCCCATGTTCTGGCTTTTGGCATGTTCATCACCAGTGGATTGTTTGCCCTTGGCCTTAAACTGTTCCCAAAGGAGCAGGACTTGCCTCACCAGCCGGAAGCTATGGAGAAGATGTCTGCCTCAGGGCATGCATTTTTCAGCAAATACCCTAAGTTTCTTCTCCTGGTGGCAGGATGGACCCTGGCGTTTACCGGCTATGGACTGATCAGCAATTTCCTGTTTCAGATTATAGAAAGCAAAGGCGGGGACAGCACCTCCATGGGGATTGCACTGGCCATCTCCGCTCTCAGTGAGGTTCCCACCATGTTTTTCTTTGTGGTGATGGTCAGGAAATTAAAAAGCGGCACGTGGCTAAGGATATCTGGAGTTTTTTTCCTGTTCAAGATTGTGGGCATTTTTGCATTTTCCAGTATGGCAGGGATTTATGTGGCCCATGCTTTCCAGATGCTGGGGTATGCGCTGTTCTCTGTGGCATCGGTATATTATGTGAACTGCCTGATGGAAGAGCACGATAAGGTGCAGGGGCAGGCGTATATGACTATGACCAGCACCATGGGTACAGTAATTGGCTCTACGGTAGGCGGAGCGATCATTGACCTGTTGGGGATCCAGGTGATGCTGGTGGCTGCTGTGGCCATCGCTGGGATAGGAGCAATTTTGATATTCCGGACGACAGAGACGAATATCTAGTCCCTATGTTGTAGAAAAGAGCCTTCAGGCAGCTGAACGAGTCAGCTTCGCCTGGAGGCTAATTTTTGTGAGAGAGTGTGTAGCAGGCTGACTTTTCCCCTGTCTGCAGGATTCATATAATTGATCAGAATACTGGTCATCAGCTCTGTCTCCTGATCCGAGAATGCGATGCCCCTTTGGTTGGCTTCCAGAGACAGGGTTAGGAATCGGTTCATCAGCTGGTTTTTAGGGGTACGCTTTATCTCATCTGTTAATTTTGACAAGAATTCTATTTTCTCCGGATTCATAGCCTGGATCCGAGGGTCTTTTTTCCAGTCTTCGCACATAGCCGTTCTCCTTTCTTTACTTTGAAAGTCCGCCGCCGATTAGGCGGCAAGCAATCAGGTATGCCCAGTGCGCCCGCCAAACTTTCGAGTATGGTGGCACGTCCGTTGCCGGGCGTATGCAGACTCACTAGGCAAATTGTTGGACAGCCTGCATTAACAGGGTAAGGTTATCCAGACGGGACTGTTGTTCCGGGGATAAAAAGGCTTTCAGCTGTTCTAAAGGCAGCCGGTGCATGGGGGAGGCAGAATCGGAATCCCTATCGGCGTTCTGCGCCCGCATTTCCTGAACTTGGCTGCTGAGCCGGTATCCCTGGATGAAGTTGCAGATTAAGTCGATGAAATCTTGTTCATTGGTATTTCCGTACGGCTTTATGGCTGCCAGCATGTCGAGGGGAGAGCGGGGAGCGGATGCATCCAGGGAACAGATGCCCAAAGCGGCAGACTCATCATTTTCAAACAGAGAGAGGGTGCGGCTAAGTTCCTGGCATTTGATCAGGATAGACAGAAACTTCTGCTCCGAGACATTGACATATGGAAGGGCGGCTTTCAGCATCTGGAGATGGTGGTCACCAGTAAGATAATCAAAATCAGTAAGTTTCATGGTTGGCTCGTCATTCATAAGTGGCCTGCTTTTCACGGTTCTTTGATGAAAGTGTATGTGGGGAACCTGAAAAATATGACGCATATCATAATAGTAAAGAAAAATGTTAAGCGATTGGAGGACTTTAGTCTATGTCGTCCCATTTAATTATAGATGGCAATGCTGTATATGAGGTTGACGAGGATTGTATGAGAGGAATGTACAGAGGAGGAGATTGGTGGAGGGGAAACCAGATGCGAAATAACCGGCAGAGGACGAACCGAAGCGGGAAGGGAAAAAAGACCAACTGGGGATGCTGTGAGAAAGAGTAATCTTCGATTCCAATAAGAAACAAATGAAAAGGGGCTGCCGGGAGAGAGCCGGCAGCCCGCAAAGACCAAAATACCGATTAGCAGCAGCAGAAGCCGCCCCCATTGCCACAGCAGCACAGAAGGATGATAACCCAGACGATGTCGATTCCGCCGCCGTTACCGCATCCGCAGTTATTGCCTCCGAAGCATCCGAAGCCGTTGCCGCAGCAGCACAGCAGAAGAATCAAATAGATAATGTTGCATCCGCTGTTGCCTCCTGATGTACACTCACAACCACAATTTGTTGCCGCTAAATCACTCATATTATGTTCCTCCAAAGATTTTGTTTACACTCCATCATATGAGATTCTGCTTGCCACAGTTTACAAATTTTTGAAAGTTTTTTACTTTATGACAGATTTCCAAAATGGGACAGTTTGATATCCTTTAACAGGGCGTAGGATACCCGCAGGCCGCCTCGGCCTCTTCCGATCTCGATGTCCGGTTTGTTTCGGCCGTGAAAGTCAGAACCGCCGGAAGGAAGCAAGCCCAGTTGTTTTGCCATCTCGTTTAATTTGGAGCTTTGGAGGGGGTTCTGGGAGGAATGATAGACTTCCAGGCCCTTTAATCCCATGGCTTTTAATTCCAGAACCAGGGTTTTTATCTGCTCATACCCCATATGGTACTGCATGGGATGGGCCAGACAGGGCCAGGCGCCAGCCAGGCGCAAAAGCTCCATAGATTCTTCCGGGGTCACCACCTCTTTGCGGTTGCAGTAGCGGCCACCGTACTGAAGATATTTGCTGAATGCCTTATCCATAGACGGCACATAGCCTTTTTCTGTCAGGACTCTGGCAAAATGGGCCCTTGTGATGACAGTGTCCGGATTGCCATGTTGTAAATCTTCCATGGAAATGTCAAATCCGTCTTCGCGAAAACGGGCCAGCATAGCTTCGTTTCTCCTTTCGCGGATCCTGACCAGGCGACTTAACCCTTCTTTGAGGGCTGGGGCGGCATCATCAATATACAGGCCTAGAATGTGGATTTCCGTGTCAGAATGGGAAGCAGAGTAGAAGCAGGACAGCTCGATTCCGGGAATGAATTCCAGGGGATACGAGGCGGCTGCCTGGCGGGCGGAAGGGATGCCGTCTACGGTATCGTGGTCTGTTAAGGCGATGGCTGCCAGAGACTTGGAGGCAGCATAGGAGACAACCTCGGCAGGGGATAAGGTACCGTCAGACGCAGTGGAATGGACGTGTAAATCTACATAATTCATGTTTTTTTCTTCCTTTTGCAATTTTTGAAATAATTTGGTAATAGTATAGTAACACATTTTGGAAAATTAGTAAAATGGGAAAAAACTGATTCCATTTTGCGCAGATTATGGTATACTGTTATCGTGTGAGAGTAATTTGCACAAGATGATTTTTACAGAGGCAAAATTACATACAGTATGATATTAAGACAGGGTGAGTAGGAGCATGAGTACAGGAAATCATTCAAATAGAAGCCGGAGTTCTTCCGGCGGCGGTTATGGCTATGACAGGAGAACGACAAGCCGGCAGTCAGGCTCAATGGCAAGGCATACATCGGGTTATCAGGGGCAGAGGGCCTACAGAGGCTCTTCCCATCATCGCAGGAGGAGACGGAGGAATACACCGAATTATGGGGTCGTTGCAGCAGTGGGAGTTGTGCTTATGATCGTCATTGCGGCAGCGGTATACGGCTTAAAGTCCGGGAAGCAGAGAGAGGCAGTGGTGACGACCGAGGAGACATCCGCCACAGAGCCAGAGACCCAGCTGGTGAAGGAAGTTACCGTGGATGGAATCACCATTACCGGGATGTCCAGAGACGAGGCCAAGGCGGAGATACTGAAGAAATATGTATGGGGAATGAAAGCCCACTATCAGGATCAAGTCTATGAGGTGTCCAACCTTTTGGAAGGCAAGCTGGATGAACTGTTGGAAGAGATCTATCGGGGAGAGCCAGAGGAACGGTATCTTCTGGATCTTTCTTCTGGAATGGAAGAGCAGATTCAGGCCCAGGTCGACCAGATGAAGAGCCTCTGGAATCAGTCGGCCAAGAACGGCTCCATCTCCAGCTATGATGCAGCCAGTGATTCCTTCGTGTTTGAGGGGGAAGTGGTGGGAGTTGCCATTGACGAGGAAAAGCTGGCGGCGGATATTCAGAAGGCGATGGCGGACAAAGATTTTTTAGCAGACATTACAGTACAGTCCCATGAGGTTCAGCCGGAGATTCCCATATCGGTTGCAAAGGAAAAGTACAAGACTATCGGAAAATATACTACCAATACGACAGCCAACAGCAAGAGAAATACCAATGTCCGCTTGGCTGCGGAGGCGCTTAACGGAACCATCGTCTATCCGGGACAGGAGATGTCCTTCAATGAAGTGGTGGGCCAGCGCACCTCTGAAAAGGGATATCAGGGAGCAGCTGCCTACAGTGGCGGCGAGGTGGTGGAAGAGATCGGCGGCGGTGTATGCCAGGTGTCCACAACCCTTTACAATGCTGTGGTGCGTGCTGGCTTAAAGGTTTCTGTCCGCCGTTCCCACACCTTTGCGCCTTCTTATGTGACTCCAGGCATGGATGCGACTGTAAGCTGGGGCGGACCGGAATTTAAGTTTGTTAACACATCCAGCGCAGCCATCGGAGTCCGTGCCGCATACAGCAATCAGACGGTGACCGTATCGATTTACGGAATTCCCGTTCTGGAGGAGGGGGTAACCTATGAACTGGAGTCCAAGAAGATCGAGGATCTTGATATTCCTGCCCCCACCTATGAAGAGGATCAGACCATTGCGCCAGGGACGGAAGTGGTGAAATCCAATGGCAGCCAGGGAAGCCGCTGGGAGACTCGCCTGATTGTCAAGAAAAATGGAGAGGTCATCAGCAATGATGTGGACCATACAGTTACTTACAAGGGACATAACCCTGTGATAAAACGGAATTCTTCCGATGTGATGCTGAATGAGAACGGGGAAGTGGTGATTCCTACGGAGTCATCGGATCCTTCCAGCGCAGCAGATGCTACACAGGCAACAGACAATTCGGCACCGCCGGAGAGCAGTTCTGTCCAGCAACCTACGGCACCCACTGGCCCTGGAGATCCAGGCGGCCCGGGAGGCCCGGGAGGAAGCACGTCGGATCAGCCGGAGAATATGGGGCCTCCAGGAACAGCTGCTTCAGATCGGCCGGCATCTCCAGGAGATCAGACCATGTTGGCGGCTCCCAAGCCGGAAGACTGACTGACAGCGGCTTTTATAGGGCAGGTTTACAAGAAAGACCAGGCAGGAGGGGATCAGGGTGAGTAAGAAATATTTGTGTATTGATGTGGGAGGAACCTCCATCAAATATGGAGTTTTGGATGAACAATTGGATATTTCTTCCAGGGGAAGTGTAAAGACTCCCTATGATGGGGTAGAGGCCTATCTGGATACTCTGGAAGGGATCTTTAGGCCCTTGAAGGGGCAGGTAGCCGGGATCGCTATGTCAGTTCCAGGGGTAATCGACAGCCAGAACGGTATCTGTATCACCGGAGGTGCCCTGGAACGGTTTATAGAGAATTTCCCATTGGCAGAGGAGATGGAAAAACGATGTCCTGTCTCTGTTACAGTGATGAATGATGCCAAGTGCGCTGCTCTTGCCGAAGCCGGTTGGGGTTCCTTGGCAGATTGCAAAGATGCAGTGGTGTTGGTTTTTGGAACCGGAGTGGGCGGAGCCCTTATAAAGGATAAAAAAGTACATATGGGCAAGCATTTTTCCGCCGGCGAGTTCAGCTGGATCATGATAAATCGGGAATTTGACCAGTTTGCCAGTTCCTGGACCTCCCACAGTGGCAACCGCCGTCTGGTTAGCCTTGCTGCAAAGGCAAAAGGGAAAAAGCCCGAGGAGATTACCAGCTATGAGCTGTTTCAGTGGGCGGAAGAAGGGGATGAGGCTGCACTATGGGTGTTGGATGTATTTACAAAAGATGTTGCTTTTATGATCATGAACCTTCAGAGCATCTATGACCCGGAACGGTTCGCTATCGGCGGAGGAATCAGCAGGCAGCCGTTGTTTTTAGAATTTATCAGAAAGAACGTAAGTTACTATCATTCCTTATGCCAGTTTCCTATACCGGAGCCTCAGGTGACAGCTTGTAAGTATCACAATGACTCCAATCTCATCGGGGCATTAAAATATCATCTCGACAGGGAATTTGTCAGATTCTCTTAAAAGGTTGCCGCAAAAAGTTCAAATTGTTTGTAAAATAATACGTGGATTTTCTGTTTTTTTCTTTGCAAAACTGGGAATTATTGTTATAATAGGTAATAGGTCAGTGCGTGTCTCATCTGGCACGCACTTCACTATGTAATATTCACAATTTGTAGGAGGAAAATCAAATGGCAAGAAAAATGAAAACCATGGATGGTAATCAGGCTGCTGCTCATGCTTCATATGCATTTACCGAAGTAGCTGCCATGTACCCCATCACCCCATCCTCTGTTATGCCTGAGCATACGGACGAGTGGGCTACGGAAGGAAGAAAGAACATTTTCGGACGCACCGTTCAGATTACGGAGATGCAGTCCGAGGCAGGCGCTGCAGGTGCTGTTCACGGCTCTCTGGCTGCCGGTGCTCTTACGACTACCTATACGGCTTCCCAGGGTTTGTTACTGATGATTCCCAACCTGTACAAGATTGCCGGCGAGCAGCTTCCAGGTGTTGTCAATGTTTCCGCCCGTGCGTTGGCCAGCCATGCACTGTCTATTTTCGGCGACCACTCAGACGTATATGCATGCCGTCAGACCGGCTGCGCGATGCTGTGCGAATCCAGCGTTCAGGAAGTTATGGATCTGACTGCAGTGGCTCATCTGTCTGCAATCAAGGGTAAAGTTCCGTTTATCAACTTCTTTGACGGTTTCCGTACCTCCCACGAGATTCAGAAGATTGAGGCATGGGATTATGATGATTTGGCTGAGATGGCAGATTGGGATGCGATCGCTGCGTTCCGTCAGCATGCGCTGAATCCTAACCATCCGTGCCAGAGAGGTTCTGCCCAGAACCCAGACATCTTCTTCCAGGCAAGAGAAGCCTGCAACCCATATTATGATGCACTTCCGGCAGTTGTGCAGGACTATATGGATAAGGTGAATGCAAAGATTGGTACAGACTATAAGCTGTTTAACTACTACGGTGCTGCAGATGCAGAGCACGTGATCGTAGCCATGGGTTCTGTAAATGACACCATTGAAGAGACGATCGATTACATGGTAAAGACAAGCGGTGCTAAGGTTGGTGTGGTTAAAGTTCGCCTGTATCGTCCATTCTGCGCACAGGCATTGATCGATGCCATTCCGGATACCGTTAAGAAGATTTCCGTTCTTGACAGAACCAAAGAGCCAGGATCTTTAGGCGAGCCTCTGTATCTGGATGTTGTTGCAGCACTGAAGGGCAGCAAATTTGACGGTGTTGAGATCCTTTCCGGCCGTTATGGCTTAGGATCCAAAGATACCACTCCGGCTCAGATCGTGGCTGTATTCGGCAACAGTGAGAAGAAGAGGTTTACCATTGGTATCGAGGATGATGTGACCAACTTATCCCTGACCCTTGGTGCTCCTTTGGTAACCACTCCTGAGGGAACCACCAACTGTAAGTTCTGGGGATTGGGTGCTGACGGTACTGTAGGAGCCAACAAGAACTCTATCAAGATCATCGGCGACAATACGGACATGTATGCGCAGGCATATTTTGATTACGACTCCAAGAAATCCGGCGGCGTAACCATGTCCCACTTACGTTTCGGCCACAAGAAGATTAAATCCACTTACCTGATCCACAAGGCAAACTTCGTAGCATGCCACAATCCGGCATATGTGAGAAAGTACAACATGGTTCAGGAACTGGTTGACGGCGGTACGTTCCTTCTGAACTGTTCCTGGAACGCAGAGGAGTTAGAGACTCATCTTCCGGGGCAGATGAAGAAATTCATCGCTGACCACAATATCAACCTGTATACCATCGACGGTGTGAAGATCGGTATCGAGACCGGCATGGGACCGACCCGTATCAACACGATTTTACAGTCTGCATTCTTTAAGCTGACTGGCATTATCCCGGAGGAGAAGGCCATTGAGCTGATGAAGGATGCCGCACAGAAGACCTACGGCCGCAAGGGCGAGGATGTGGTTAAGAAGAACTGGGCTGCTATCGATGCAGGCGCACAGGGTGTCGTAAAAGTGGAGATTCCAGACAGCTGGAAGAACTGCGAAGACGAAGGCCTTGATTACAAGGTAGTAACAGAAGGAAGAAAAGACGTTATTGACTTTGTCAACAATGTACAGACCAAGGTAAGCGCTCAGGAAGGCAACAGTTTGCCTGTATCCGCTTTCAAGGATTATGTGGACGGTTCCACGCCATCTGGTTCTGCTGCTTATGAGAAACGTGGTATTGCAGTGAATGTACCGGTATGGAATCCTGACAATTGTATCCAGTGTAACTTCTGTTCCTATGTATGTCCTCACGCTGTTATCCGTCCGGTTGCCATGACCGAGGAAGAAGCAGCCAAGGCTCCGGAAGGAATGAAGATGCTGGCTATGACCGGTATGCCGCAGTACAAGTTTGCCATCTCCATCTCTGCACTTGACTGTACCGGATGCGGTTCCTGTGCCAACGTATGTCCTGGCAAGAAAGGCGAGAAGGCTCTTACTATGGACAAGCTGGCAGCCCATCTGGATGAGCAGCCCATCTTTGACTTTGGCCAGACCGTACCTGTAAAAGAGGATGTGGTTGCCAAGTTTAAGGAAGCTACTGTAAAGGGAAGCCAGTTTAAGAAACCGCTCCTTGAGTTCTCCGGCGCATGCGCAGGCTGTGGCGAGACTCCTTATGCAAAACTGATCACCCAGCTGTTTGGCGACAGAATGTATATTGCCAACGCAACAGGATGTTCCTCCATCTGGGGCAACTCCTCACCGTCCACACCTTACACTGTAAACGCCAAGGGACAGGGTCCTGCATGGGATAACTCACTGTTCGAGGACAACGCAGAGTTTGGTTTCGGTATGCTGCTGGCTCAGAATGCAATCCGTGATGAGCTGAAGGAGAAGGTTGAGACCGTAGCTGCTGACGACAGGGCAAGCGAAGAGGTGAAGGCTGCATGTAAAGAGTGGCTGGACAGCTTCGGTGTTGGCGCTGTCAACGGTGCTGCTACTGACAAGCTGGTTGCAGCTCTGGAAGGTATTGACTGCCCGACCTGCAAATATATTGTTGCCAACAAGGCATTCCTGGCCAAGAAGTCCCAGTGGATCTTCGGCGGCGACGGATGGGCTTATGATATTGGTTTCGGCGGCGTGGACCATGTGCTGGCAAGCGGCAAGGATATCAATGTCATGGTATTTGATACCGAGGTTTACTCCAATACCGGCGGACAGTCCTCCAAGGCTACCAAGACCGGCGCTGTGGCTCAGTTCGCCGCCGGCGGCAAGGAGACCAAGAAGAAAGATCTGGCCAGCATCGCCATGTCCTACGGCTATGTGTATGTAGCTCAGATCTCCATGGGCGCCGACATGGCCCAGACAGTCAAGGCTATCGCCGAGGCTGAGGCTTATCCGGGTCCGTCCCTGATCCTGGCTTACGCTCCGTGTATCAACCATGGCATCAAGAAGGGCATGAGCAAGGCTCAGACCGAGGAGAAGCTGGCTGTTGAGACCGGTTACTGGAACAACTTCCGCTTCAATCCGGCTGCTGAGAACAAGTTCACTCTGGACAGCAAGGCTCCGAAGATGGAAGGATATCAGGACTTCTTGAAGGGCGAGGTTCGTTATGCGTCCCTGGCTATGAAGAATCCGGAGAGAGCTGCGAAGCTGTTTGCTAAGAATGAGCAGGAGGCCAAGGAGAGATATGAGTATCTGTCCAAGCTGGTGGCTCTGTATGGGAATGAGTAATTGAGACAGACTCCAGGTAGCTGGAGGATTCTGGCTGATAGAGCCAGGTAGAGTTGTATGAGAAGCAGCTGCTTCACGGTAAGGGAACTTATGGTGGGGCGGCTGTTTTTTGTTGTGGTTTGGGGGGGATAGGGCACGGCTGGACTGTTAGCATTTAGGTATCTAAAAATCGCTTATATCAAGGGGAGTGAAAACAAGGGAAGAAACCCTGATAGCAGAAAAGCACTAGGAAAGCAGGGGAAACAGCGGTAATATGCTTACATCTTACATGGCGATTGGCGTTTGTGCCGCTTTGCGTGGTATCTGCTTGCATATCAGACGAATGGCGAAAAACTTATTTGAAACGGTCATTACAAGGAAACGCCTGTTCATAACATCAATAAAACTTTATGTCTGTTTTTGTCGATATATATGATATACCTATAAGGCAGGTGATGAGATGCTCTCAATAGCGGTTTGCGATGATGAAGTCATAGAATGTTGTAACATGGCAAAAAGAATAAAAGAAATTATGGAAGAAATGAAAATACCATGTATCATCCACCAGTTTCGAAGCGGAGGGGAACTGCTGCAGACATTAGAAAATTTTGATATTGTTTTCCTTGATATCATTATGCAGGATTTGGATGGAATGAAAACAGCACAGATTTTCCGTGAAAAATCATCCAATAAAATACTCATTTTTGTGTCTTCCAGCAGGGAGTATGTGTTTGAAGCATATGATGTGGAGGCTTTCCAATATCTGCTAAAGCCTGTGGATGGCAGGAAACTGAAAAATGTACTGCAAAAAGCCGTCCACAAGACAGAAAGCCGTTCACAGGAATTTATCATTGTCAGCAGGGAAAGGCAGAGAAAGAAGTTATTTCTTGATGATATATACTATTTCGAGATAAAAGGAAGGATAGTCGATGTTCATGGGCCGGAGGATATTTTTACTTATTATGAGCAGATCGGGGAGTTGGAGAACAAGTTGCGGGACAAAGGGTTTTTCAGATGCCATAAAAGCTACCTGGTCAATCTGAAATATGTTGACAGGTATAACAGACAGGAAGTGATACTGGAAAACGGGGAGAAAATCGTGATTGCAAAAAGAAGGTATGACGAGTTTGTTCAGGAGGTGCTTAAGGTTATGCAGAAAAATGGAGGGATTTTGTAAAGTTGCTTTTAGACTATGTAGATATTTTGATTGTGGCACCATTTTACCTGGGGTATCTATGGGCAGCAGATAAATTTTGTAAAAAATTTTTAGGTGCTTCCAGCAGGAGGGAATGGCTGTTTTTGATTTTTTCCTTTTGCGGCTGGCTGTTTAGGAATATTTTAGGCCGGCTGTCTTTTGGCATGTATATTTTTTCTGTGTTATCAGACACTGTATTTTTTATGGGGTTGGTGGTGCTGCTGTTTCGGTCAGACAGGGAGAAACGGATTCTGGCTGCATCTGTTCTAATGGTGTCTGTAAAATTGGTAGCAGATTTTTTTGCCTCTTTTTTATCATGTCTGGATCTGCTTTTCCTGCACACAGTAAAAAAGATTCCGGAACCATTTTCTAAAGATTGGGTAATCGGGCTGATCAGCGGTGTTGGCTGTTTTTTTGCCACATTGGCTGTGTGTTGGATGTCGAAGCATCTCGAGAGTGTTTTTCGCGGCAAGCCGAGAAAATGGTATGTCATGTTGGCAGTTCCTTTGCTTGTGATTATTGCAGTGTATGAAGTGGCGAGCCTGGGTGCAAGCAATGGCATTATGGTTCGGAGTGAGGGCAACATGGGATTGTATTACGACCAGATTTTCAGCTTGTCTGAATTTTTGATTTTGTCATTTCTGTCTATGGCAGCAGCAGGATTTTATGTGTTTGGGATGAACCGGATTTATCTGGAGCAGGAAAAAAGCAGCCGCTACCATTTGCAGATTGCAGTTTACAAAATGCTGGCGGAGCAGTACAGACAGTCGGAACGGTTAC
>JAETTS010000695.1 GCA_021769025.1 Enterocloster bolteae | reverse complement strand
AATATCAGCACCACCCTGATTCTTCTGCCCTTTGGCGCCCTTCTGGAGAAGATTGCCATTGCCATTCTTCCGGATAAGGCAGTTCCTGTAAAGGATGCGGACCAGTGGTTTGAGGGGCTTATGGCCTCCAAGCACCACCTTGGTATCTCCACCATTGCGATCAACCAGATTCATGACGAGATTAAGGGGATGCTGGCAACTGCGGCAGAGAATGTATCCCAGAGCTTCAAGGCTGTGGAGGAGGGAGCTTCGGAGGGAATCCAGGCCATCGCAGACCGGGAAGAGGAAATTGATTTAAGCAATATGAGACTGTCCCAGAAGATTTCCAAGATACTTGTGCTGGACCAGACGCCCAAGGATATTGACACCCTGAACCGGATGTATACCATTCTGGGAAATATTGAGCGGATCGGTGACCATGCCATGAACCTGGCGGAGTATGCCGAAACCATAGAGGCAAAAGGACTTCAGTTTTCCAATTACGCCAAGAAGGAATTTGCTGTCATGGAGGAAACCTGCCGGGAAGGCATGGAGCTTTTGAAGGCGGCGGCTGCCGGGGATACGCAGTCCCCGCTGTCAGAGGTGGCTGAGATTGAACAGAGGATTGACGATATCACCCGCAAGTTCCGGCAGAATCAGATTGACCGCATGCGGGAGGGAAACTGCAATGTGGAGTCCTCCATCCTGTATTCGGAAATGCTGACCGACTACGAGCGAATCGGTGATCATATGCTGAATATTGCCCAGGCCTATGACGCCATAGAGTGGTCAGGGGACAGGGGACAGACAGCGGCGGCAATCGCGTAAGCAGTGTAATCGAAATATAGAATTCGCAAGTACCACTTGAATCCGTAGTGCCATTAGAATCTGCATGTATGGGTTAAATAAATAACCTTAAAGCCCTGGGGGCGCCGTGATATTCACGGCCCCTCAGGGCTTTTTTGCGTTTTCGGCGATTTATTACGTTTGTTTTTTGTATAGTGCATTTTGCGTTGTGCAATATGCACATGACAAATGTCATATAAAATATTACCTATGTAATAATTGCACACAAAGCATTGGATTTATTCATGAAAACTGCTATGATTGGGTGCGGAAGGGGGAAGTAAGATGGAAGAAGGAAATAAAAAGGTAGCGGTGGCCGGGCATATTTCCCTGGACATTACGCCGGTTTTCCAAAACAGCGGGAAGCAGAAGCTCTCTGAACTGTTTCAGCCGGGAAAGCTGCTTAAGGTGGGAAAAGCCATGATGTGTACAGGAGGAGCTGTTTCCAACACAGGCCTGGGTCTTAAACGTCTGGGTGCAGACGTGGTTCTGATGGCCAAAATAGGGGATGATTATTTTGGCAATGCACTGAAGGACATGATAAGCGCACATGGCTGTGAGACCTGCATCAGCCAGGTTCCTGGTGAGAATACGTCCTATACCATTGTA
>JAETTS010000694.1 GCA_021769025.1 Enterocloster bolteae | reverse complement strand
ACTTGTCCAGAAGCACATCACGGTCTTTGGTTATCCTTCCGGCTAGTATCTGGGAAAACAGCTGGCGCACTTCCACCTCCCGGACAAATTGAAAGGCATCGTAAAGATCCTGAAAGCTTTGCCCGGTTCTGCTGGAGCGGAATTCCCCGTTCCAGTTTACCTTGTCGGAAAGGTGTTGGGTGACGCTTTCCAGCATATTGTCCATGACCTCCGCCATCTCCAGGTAGTCATAGCCTTTGGAGGTGATATCACTGACCGGGTTGGCTGCCAGGGATGTATTGACATGGTTCTTTCCATAGTAGCCGGCATACTCCTGAAGAATCTGATTTAAGACCTTCCTGGGGTATTCCCTTCCATTTCCCACGCCGCAGTTGAATGAGACCAGATACCGGGTTGGCTTAAACTCATAGTCCTCCTCCCCGTTCTCCAGTTTCGATTTCTGTACCTCAAGATCTTCCTCTGTGACAATAGGCTCCACATGAATGTTCATGCGGATGTCATCCAAGGTTGCCTCTGTATAATCCATATCCAGGCTCTTCATGGCCTGGGAGACAAGGTTTGCCCCATAGAGTTCAGAGGTGTCAAGCTGTTTCCCGTCCGGTGAAAGCCCTTCGGACGCGCGGGAACCAGTATATTCGATGACCGTGGCGGCTGTATACTGCTGAATATAAAACTGAGCAATCAGAAAAAACACAAGCCCAGCCAGAACGGACAGTCCGGCAATGAGAGCACGGTATTTCTTCAGATAGCGGAAAACATCTAGTTCTTTCATCGCCGATCCTCCTCGTCTTTCTTCTTTTCTTCCTTATCTGCTGCCGTTTCTTCTTTATTCTGTTCCATGCCTCCGGCTTCTTGCCCTGCTGGTTCCAGTCCTTCCCTAATGGGAGAAATGGATTTATCCTGACGCTTCTTACACGCCTTATAGAGAGGCGCAAGCACGGCGCCTCCGCCTCTGGCTATGACAAAAAGAACCATGAGAACAAGGGCAGATACCGCCTCTTTTCCTGCATCCGGAGAGGAAAAGCTGATCTGAATATAACCGTCCCGCTTTTCTCTGACATATGCGCTGCACAGACTTCTGCACTGGGCAGCCAGATTGAGAAGTTCTGCCTTCAGTTCCTCAATACGTGCATCTGCCTGATCCCATGCCTCCCTGGAGCCTTGGCTTCTGCCAATCTGCTGGGAGGCATGGGTATTGTGTTCCATCTCCTCCACCAGCTTGGTGGCGGATTCCAGATGATCCTTGGCCTCATCTGCAAAATAGTCCACTCCTACCTTGCTCTTGGACATATAGAACTCCTTGTTCTCATCGTAGGTAGGAATCAGTACAAATCGGGTCATAAATGCGTTGTAGATGTTGATGGCCTCTATACGCACATCGTAGGCTGCCATATCCTTTTTCCTGTCAGTATCCAGCAGGTGGTTGGCATACTGCATC
>JAETTS010000693.1 GCA_021769025.1 Enterocloster bolteae | reverse complement strand
TGTCTGCAATTTTTCACGCATATTTTTCTCTCCTTTTTCTATAACTCAAGATGCCTTTATTCTGTTTAATGCTCGTTCAGGGAATGTTCCTTTGAACTAGGAATAAATGAAATGTTCTTGAACTTCAGATTGGCGGTCAACAGACCGCCCCATCATTGTTTTCTATTATAGACCATTTTTGAGAAAAAAGAAAGCTATTTTTTCAGAAATGTCATAAATTCCTGAATGTCTTTCTCATATCCCTGGTCTGACATGTGATAAAATCTGCGGTGTGCCAGATTGTCCGGCAGATACTGCTGCCTGACATAGTGCTTAGGGAAGTCGTGGGGATATTGATATCCGTCCCCATGCCCCAGCTTTTGGGCTCCTCTGTAGTGACTGTCCTGAAGATACACCGGTACCGGCATGATCTTCTCATTCTTCACGGCCTCCATGGCCTCTCCTATGGCGGTTACTACGGAATTGCTCTTGGGAGCTGTCGCTATATGAATGACAGCCTGTGCCAGGATAATCTGAGCCTCCGGCATGCCCACCCGCTCCACGGCCTGAGCGGCTGCCGACGCCACCACCAGGGCCTGGGGATCGGCCATGCCCACGTCCTCCGCAGCGTGAATCATGATTCTTCTGGCGATAAACTTAATATCCTCCCCCGCATACAGCATCCGGGCGAGATAGTACACGGCGGCATCCGGGTCGGAACCTCTCATGCTTTTGATGAATGCGGAGATGGTGTCATAGTGGTTGTCCCCATCCTTATCATAATGCACCGCACGTTTCTGGATGCACTCCTGGGCTGTGTCCAGGTCAATATGTATCTTTCCGTCACTGCCCCTTTCCGTGGTGAGAATCCCCAGCTCCACTGCGTTTAAAGCCGCTCTGGCATCTCCGCCGGCCACATCCGCCAGAAACTCCGCCGCATCCTCGTCAATCCAGGCATCATAGCTTCCCATCCCCCTCTCCACATCGTACACGGCCCGACGGATCAGTTCCTTTATGTCCTCCTTGTCCAGAGATTTCAGCTCAAAGATACGGCTCCTGGACAGAAGGGCTTTGTTGACTTCAAAGTAGGGATTCTCCGTGGTGGCGCCGATAAGAATCAGGGTCCCGTCCTCCACAAAGGGCAGAAGGTAATCCTGCTGTCCTTTATTGAAGCGGTGGATCTCATCCACAAACAAGATGGTTTTCCTTCCATACATGCCAATGTTGTCCTTGGCCTCCTTCACTACTTCCTCCATGTCCTTTTTTCCTGCCACTGTGGCGTTAATCTGCCGGAAATCCGCACTGGTGGTATTGGCAATGACCTTGGCCAGGGTGGTCTTACCGGTTCCCGGAGGTCCGTAAAAAATAATGGATCCCAGCTTATCCGCCTGTATGGCCCGGTACAGCAGCTTATCCTTTCCCACAATATGCTGCTGCCCCACCACCTCATCCAGGGTCCT
>JAETTS010000692.1 GCA_021769025.1 Enterocloster bolteae | reverse complement strand
AAGCTTTGGTTCATACGGATCATATCCGGCTTTGGTTACTGCAGCGGCTACAGCTGCTTCATCCGAATATTTTCTGTTGGATCTGCCTTCCACAACTTTGAATCCGTCGTATGTGACTCCGGATAAAGCCTGCTGCAAGGCATATTCCTTGATATCGTTTGCCCATGCGGTCAGGGTATCTGCCTTTTCAAGGATTGCGGAGATCTCAATCTTATCCAGTGTTTCCGGTTTTGCAAAGTCATACCGGGCAAGTACAAGATTGTGTTCTGCGCGTTTTCTGCAGGTGGCTTTTACCTTACAGAACTGGCAGTGGTCACCGGCTGCAAATTCGCCTTGTCCGTCAAATGCGAGGGCTGCAGCAGGAGCCAGTGTGCTGTCAGCCCAGTCAAGCAGTTCTGCTTTGGTGCATTCAAAGGTGCTGACATTGTCACGTCTTGGCTGGAAGATGGTCATGCGGATGGTGTTGATATCGTAGATGCCATCGAACAGTTCCAGAGCACCCAGGGCATAGCACATCATCTGAGGGTTATGGTCTGCTTCCACCAGGATTCCAAGACCGTGCTTGTAATCAATGACGTGCAGGATGTCATCTGCAACGATCACACAGTCGCCGGTTCCGAATCCATCTGGTACCCATCTGGAGAAGTCGAGTCTCTGTTCAACCATGATCTGCGGATCCGGGCAGTTCTGCTTGATAAGTTCCAGCTGCTCTATGACATAGGAGCCGTACTCACTGGCACAGTCTTCCATTTCTTCGCTGTAGTAGTTGAGGTCAGGAACAGGATCAGGAACTTTCCTGCCAAGGGCGGTAAGCACTTTGTATTCGCATAAGGTGTGAGCGTCCGTTCCCTCTTTGGCATATGGACTTGTCTGATCCGGTGTCTCTGCACAGAGCCTTGCGGAAGGCGGGCAGGATAACCACCTGTGACTGGATGAAGCGGAGAGGTATGCGTGTTTACTCATGTGTCAGTTCCTCCACTTCTTTAAGGACAGCTTCATAATCTGCAGGCTGGATGTCGGAAAGCTTTTCAGCACCGCGGCCTCTTAAGATTTCTTTGATATCAGCAGTGAATCCCTCTCTGGATTTCCGGGCAAGCTTTGCTCTTACATCCGTGAAGGTCAGTTCCTTTGCAGGTGCTGCCGGTTCTTTTTTTGCTGCTTTCTTAGAGGCTTTTGTCTCTGTTTTTTCAGGGAGAGCAGCAGGCTCTTCTGAAAAGATGTCTTTGATTTCTTTTGCCGCTTCAAGGATTGCTTCACCGTGTTCGATGATTTCTCCAAGGAGCAGGCAGAGATTATTCATTTTGCTCATGGGATTCTCCTTCCTTTGTCTCGTTTTTCAATTTGTCTGCCAGAACCTTTGCCACAACACTGATAGCGATAAGCGTGTTGATCGCTTCTGCATTGTCATGGCGGGTTTCTTCACTCATATCTGTCTGCAT
>JAETTS010000691.1 GCA_021769025.1 Enterocloster bolteae | reverse complement strand
AGTGTGACATGTCTGAGGAGGCGGTCCGGTTAAGCTTTGAGACTATGACGGGGCTTGCTTATCCAATGTTTCATACAGGAGGGGAAGGACATGAGAACGAAAAAGGGATTTGTACTTCGTGAGGTAGGCGGTCAGACTGTGGTGATTGCCACAGGTGAAGCCAGCGAGAATTTTCATGGAATGGTCAAGCTAAACCCTGTGGGGAAGGAAATCTGGAAAGGGGTTTCTGTGGGACTTTCTGAGGAAGAAGTTGCAGGGAGGCTTACCCAGATCTATAAGGTTGATATGGATACGGCAATGGCGGATACAAAGGATTTTATCAATCAGATGAAGGAGAACGGTTTTCTGGTATGATTTCTGGGGAAACGATGGAGCAGATGCTTAAAGAGCAGGGATTTTTGGCCAGCACAGCGGTGGGCATTAGCATGAATCCCATGCTGCGGAATCGCAGGGATACCATTCTGATTGCACCGGTTGCGGGACGGCTGAAAAAATATGATGTTCCTCTGTACAGGCGGGGAGATGATTATGTTCTTCATCGAATTGTCCAGGTTCTGCCGGATTCCTATGTCATCTGCGGGGACAACTGTATGGAACGGGAGTATGGGATTACAGATGAACAGATTATCGGTGTTTTGACTGGCTTTTACCGGGATGACAAGGCGGTGGACATGAATGGGATGGCGTATAGGCTCTATGTCAGGCTCTGGGTTTTTTTATATCCCTTACGCCGCCTGGAAAAGCGGCTTCGATTTGTCATGAAAAAGGGAGATTAAGGGATGGCAGCATTTCGGTGGATAAATGATCAAATCGGGAGCAGGCGGTGGCTGATCCTTTTTTTAGGGATTCTGGAAGGGAGCATGGCTGCACTGAATATCTGCCTTGCCTTGCAGACAAAAGATATTATTGACGGAGCAGTGGCGGGAGACTGGAGCAGTTTTTATAGGGCGTGTTTAAGTATGGTAGGAGTCACGCTGCTTTTGTATGTGGTTTGGGTGGGAGACCGCTTCTTAAGCCAGGAGTTGTATCTGTCCCTCTCCAGACTGCTGAAAAGGAAAGCATTCGGCGTGATTCTCACAGAAGATTACAGGAAGGCCTCGGCGTGCCACAGCGGTGAGTATATGAACCGGCTGACATCGGATGTAGATGCAGTGACAGATATCCTGGTTTCCGTGATGCCAGATCTGGTGTTTATGGCAGTGCGTATCCTGGGCGTGGCCTTTGTCCTCTGTAAAATTGAGCCGTGGCTAGCGGCTTTTTTTATCGTGGGAGGCCTTATCCTGGCAGGTGCTTCCGTGCTTCCCAGGCGGGTCTTAAAGCGGTTGAGCCATCGGGTTCAGGAGGAAAAAGGAAAAGTGTACAGTTTTCTCCAGGAGAGCTTGGAAAGCATCTTAACCATACAGACTTTTGGCTGTGAAAAGAAGATGGAACAATTGGCGG
>JAETTS010000690.1 GCA_021769025.1 Enterocloster bolteae | reverse complement strand
AATGCATATGAAGGGATGCGAACGGGAGATAAGATCCTGGCCTCTTTGTTTCAGTCGGTGACCGTGAGAACCGCAGGGTTTAACACGGTGGACCTGGCGGCCCTCTCGGAGGGAAGCATTTTCTTCATGGTCTGTCTTATGCTGGTTGGCGGTTCCACCGGCTCCACAGCCGGAGGAATTAAAACCACTACGGCAGCTGTGCTTTTACTGAGCATTTTTACTACATTTAAGAGGAAAAAGAACGTGGAATGTTTTGGACGGCGGCTGGAGGATGACATTACCAGGACCGCATCCTGTATTTTTTCCATGTACCTTGGTCTCTTGATCGTGTCTACTCTGATTATTTCAGCAGTAGAACAGCTTCCCGTTTTGACCGTTTTGTTTGAGACTGCCTCCGCGGTGGCGACGGTGGGGCTGACCCTTGGCATTACGCCTGCGCTTTCCATGGTTTCCAAGATGATTCTGGCCTTTCTTATGATCTTTGGCCGTGCAGGTTCCCTGACCATGCTTCTGGCCTTTTCATCGGACAGAATGCCGGTGGCATCGAAAAAACCGCTGGAAAAGATTCAACTTGGATAAGAAAAGAGGAGAAAGATGATAAAATCTGTATTGATTATTGGACTTGGACGTTTTGGCCGTCATATGGCCATGAAGTTTGTGGAGCAGGGAAACGATGTGATGGCAGTGGAGTTAAACGAAGAAAGGGCCGACGAGATGGCTCCGGTGATTCGGAACCTTCAGATCGGCGACGCCACCAATGAAGATTTTCTGCGATCTTTGGGAGTGGGAAATTTTGACATCTGTGTTGTGGGAGTGGGAGACAGTTTTCAGACAGCGCTGGAAATTACTGTGCTGTTAAAGGATCTGGGGGCGCAGTATGTGGTGGCCCGGGCAACCAGGGATATTTATAAAAAGCTGCTTTTGAGAAACGGCGCCGATCATGTGGTGTATGCTGAGCGGGAGGTGGCGGAACGGCTTGCGGTCCGCTATGGTACAGGAAGCAGTGTGTTTGATTATGTGGAGCTGACGCCGGAGTACGGAATTTACGAAATTGGCCTCCCGGAGGGATGTGAAGGGCATAGTATGCTGGAAAAAGAGGTACGAACCCGGCACCATGTGATTGTTCTGGCCATCAAACGCGGGCAGAGACTGTTCCCAATGCCTCATCCTGACTACGTGTTTGCGGAAGGAGAAACACTGATGGTTATGGGAAGCCACAAGGATATTAAAGAGCTGGCAAAATAGCGGAGAGTGATATGGAAGATCTGAGAAAAAAGCTTCTGGGGGACACGGAACTGTTTGTTCTTGATATGGACGGGACCTTTTATCTGGGAGAAAAACTACTTCCGGGGGCGCTTGATTTTGTGAGACAGGTGGAACGGATGGGGAAGCGTTATCTGTTTTTCACCAATAATTCCTCCAAATCCCCAAAACTGTATAT
>JAETTS010000689.1 GCA_021769025.1 Enterocloster bolteae | reverse complement strand
GCAACGGCCCGTGAATTTTTAATCCTGATCCGGCTTAGGAATCAGAAGGGGAAAGATGTGTTTTCGTATCTGGACCGCATTGAAAAATCCCTAAAGGAACAGGGATTTGATTCCAGACGGGCGGATGAGGAAGACATTAAACGGATTCTGGCAGTGTATTACGAGCAGAACGTGACCAGTGAGAAGTTCGAGGATTTTGATGGGGAGCGGTGGATCATTCCGGATGATTAAAGGCGGGAGGCTGAAGAAATTTCAATAGGAATCGTAAAGCCATCCTTGATGGGAACAGTAAATTGATGGTTACGATTCAATCAAACTGTGGTATACTGTAAAAGAAATGCAATTATCGTGAGAAGGAAGGAGTGGATTGTTTGAATTACCCGGAATTATTGAGAAAAAGGGATTTATACCAGTCTGGCAGGGCGTCCATCCCAGAGTTGACGCTGCAGTCCTACGAGCAGGCGTTTGAGATAGAATATACCCATAACTCTACCGCCATTGAGGGAAATACCCTGACTCTTATGGAGACAAAGGTGCTGTTAGAGGATGGGATTACCATAGGCGGAAAGAGGCTGCGGGAGATTTATGAGACCGTCAACCACCAGAAGGCATACCGCTATGTGAAGGAGTGTATCGCAAAGGAGCAGCTTCTGGATGAAAAAATCGTTAAGGATATCCATGCACTGTTGATGGAGAATATCTTTGTGGGAGGGATTTACCGGAACGTAGACGTGTACATTTCCGGAGCGCAGCATACCCCGCCATCACCTGGTGAAATGTACCGGCAGGTCAAAGATTTTTATGCCGATCTCATATGGAAGGGGAAAGAAATGAATCCCATTGAACTGGCGGCATGGACCCACGCTGAGTTTGTGCGAATCCATCCTTTCCCGGATGGCAATGGGAGGACCTCACGTCTGATTATGAACTATCAGCTTTTGGCAAATGGATTTCCTGCTGTGTCTATCGCAAAAGAGAACCGGCTGGATTATTTCAATGCCCTGGAAGCCTATGCGGTAGAGGGTAATCTGGTCCCGTTTGCAGAAATGGTTGCAGGTTTGGCCGACCAGCAGCTGGACCGCTACCTGGGCATGATGGAGCCTTCGCAGGACATGCAGCAGAATCCAAAGATGTAACAACAGAAGAACAAAACGGCATGACGCCGGATGCAGAGATGTGTCCGGCGCTTTTTTTGCGCCAAAATCAAGGAGGGAGAACGTTGAAACATGCAAAAACCACCCCGGTGGCGGAAAAGGAGGACGTACGCATCCAGGAATTTCTGGACATGATTGCGCCCTCCGTCATCAAGTTTGAAACTGACTACTTCATCTGTGGCAACACATACCGCTGTGTCTGGGCGCTGAGGGAGTACCCGACTTCCACAGAGGAGCAGGCAATCTTAAAACGGCTGGGAGAAAAGGATGGGGTCACTTTAAAGATTTAT
>JAETTS010000688.1 GCA_021769025.1 Enterocloster bolteae | reverse complement strand
CACTATCCCACCATGAGCATTGCGGATATTCGCTCCTTACCTGTGGCAGCGCTTGCCGACAAGGACTGCGCTTTGTTTCTTTGGGTGACAATGCCCTGTCTGCTGGAAGGATTGTCGGTGCTGGATGCGTGGGGATTTACCTATAAAACCATTGCCTTTGTATGGGTCAAGCAAAATAAAAAGGCAGATAGCCTGTTCTGGGGGATGGGGTATTGGACAAGAAGCAATGTGGAATTTTGCGTACTGGCTACGAAGGGCAGTCCAAAAAGAATGTCCGCTGCGGTGCATCAGGTGATTATGACGCATATTGAGGAGCATAGCAAAAAACCGCAGGAAGCAAGAGATCGCATTGTTCAGCTTATGGGTGATGTCCCCCGGATTGAATTGTTTGCAAGACAGAAAACAGAGGGGTGGGACGTATGGGGAAATGAAGTGGAATCAGATATAACAATGATGGAGGAAACGAATGGCGAGTAAATACCAGATGATCAGCAGTATGTCGGAACAGGCAGCCAAAGAGGTTGCCCGTTCTCCATATAGCTGGATGGGGTATCTGGATACAGCTTCCCGGCTGTACCGGTATCCTTTTAATGAACAGCTTCTGATACACGCCCAAAGGCCGGATGCCACGGCGTGTGCGTCGTTGGAGCTGTGGAACAATAAAATGGGCAGATGGGTCAATCGTGGTGCAAAGGGTATTGCCTTGATCGACGATTCCAGCGATTGGCCACGGCTCAAGTATGTGTTCGATGTGTCAGACACCCATCGGCTTCCCAATGGCAAAGACCCGTATCTGTGGCAGCTTCGGGAGGAAGATCAGCAGAAGCTGGCAGATTACTTAAAAGAGAATTATCCCATTGACCAGAGCTTTTATGACTTATCGGACTGTCTGCGGCAGGTGTCAATGGAAACGGTCATTGACAATCTTCCGGATTATCTGGATAAACTACAGTATGCCATCGAGGGCAGTTTTCTGGAGGATTTGGATGATCTCAACCTGGAAGTGCGCTTTCGGGAGCTGATGAACAACAGCCTGCATTATATGCTGGCGAAACGCTGTGGTGTTGATACCGGCGAGTATTTTGATGCGTATGACTTTCAGTATATCACGGAATTCAGCACCCCGATGGCACTGGCACAGATTGGCAATGCGGTTTCTGAAACAGCGATGCCCATTCTGAGGGATATTGGGCGCTTTATCAGAACGCTTGACATTGCAAGAATCCAAGAAAACCAGAAGAAACCGCTTGCAAATGAAGTAGAAAGTGGTTATAATGACTTTACCACTCTAAAGCGCGAAAGCAGAAATGAAACCCAACAAGCTCATACAGAAGGAGATGTTTCAAGTGATGAAGATGGATTACACGAACAGAGCGGGATTTCTGATCCCGAATATTCAAATGGACGAGCAGCCGAAGCAGCCGATGGGCAGATTCGGGCGGATGC
>JAETTS010000687.1 GCA_021769025.1 Enterocloster bolteae | reverse complement strand
GGAAATTCTCCATATTTTTCTGACGGATATAGCCGTAATCCTCCAGGAAATCAAGTACCGGCTGGATCTCAGCAACCGTTTTGAAGCCTCTGCATTTTCGCATTGCCATGCGTCTGTCAAAACTTGAATAACCTTCTTCCCGGATCATCTGAAGGATCCTTCCGGCTTTTTTAAACATCTCATTTTCCGGCAGGACCGAAAAGGCAGCCTGGGCATGGTTCAGATAATACCTTCCAATGGCAATGGCATTTTCCATGGTTGCCCTATCCACGACCAGCGGGATGGGTACATCCAGAAAGTCATGGCTGCGGTAAGTGCCTGCCCTGCACAAAAGCCCGGAGATACGGAGTACGTTGCCTACCAGCTTTCCTGCCCAGTCTCCGATCTCCGCATATTCCCGGATCAGTTTCGGCTCAATCTCATTTGCAAATGCCGCAAGCAGGCGGTCTGCATCATGGGATAACGTGATTGTTTCAGCCGTTTCCCCGTTATCATCCTCCAGACGATTAAAAACACATCGTTCTTACTCCCTGTAAATATCATCCGAAACCGTATCGCTGTCATAATCCCTCTCCCCAACGGATGAGTCCGGCATACAGTAAAGAAACCTGGCAGTAAGCCCCCGTCCCCTGAAAGTGGGATTTCCGATCACCTCCGAGATGATATTGGGCTGTGCCATCAGAAGGACGGTCAATGTGGGATTCATGATGCATTCGCTCTCACGCCCGATACGGTCCACACGGATCGGGTCTCCGGAATACCCCTTCAGCATGACATCAATATTTACATTTTTCGTATAAATACCGGCAAGGGTATCAAAGATCCCTCCCTCACTGGAAATCAGTGCCGCCCTTCCCCGGTTCTCCGACAATACGGAAACCAGTTTTTCTGTAGTAATGTCATCCACATACAGCTTCAGAGGTCTTATCTCTGTAAAAGAAGCGATCTCATCCGCGATTTTCTGAACCTCTGACATATCTGCTTTTCCCTTTGCCACCTGGTCCTCTATGGCACGCTGGCGTTTTTCCAGGATCCGTTTCTGCATCCGGCTCCCCTCCACAACCCCAGAATTCCTGCGGTTGTACTCCACCTCATAAATATTCACAGGCCTCACCATTGCATGGAGCACAGCCGACTTCCGCTCCGATGGCGGGGCAATGGCAAGCACATAGGTATTCAACGGCTCCGTCCAGTCTGCCTTTCCCCTGACCTGGAATTTCCCCTGGAGACAGGTGGACATCATGGAGATAGCAACGGAACCTGCCATATCCACAGGAGTCTGGGTGCTTTTCGCCACTGCCCTCACATAATTCCCGATGGCAGGCGGCAGCGCCTCCACAGGAAACGGCATTACATGAAACCTGCCAAAGGGGATCGGCTCTTCCCAGCTTACAGGCTGGGTGCCATTGTATTCCCCGGGGCTGACATACCCCGGCTGTGAACGGAT
>JAETTS010000686.1 GCA_021769025.1 Enterocloster bolteae | reverse complement strand
CAGGGATAATCAGCTAAAGCAGACACACATTCACGCCCTGCGGCATACCCAATGATGAATTGGCTTGGATATGATATTATTGATGTCAGCGCAGACCTGGGACATTCTGAGAAGTCTACAACGCTTAATATCTATGCTCATATGTGCGAGGACAGAAAGGAAAAATCCCACGCAATGGCTGCGGGGATTTCCTCGTTACTTTCCAGCGTCAAATAGTTTTTACGCCATTTTTGATTTTAAAATCAAAGATCGTTGAAATTTCAACGTTAAAATGGTCAGGCTGTCCGAAAACCAAAGATTTCCACATATCGCCAACCCACCCTTGAAACCGTTGAAATTCCAACACTTTTATGGTATAATTAATATAAAAGGAACACCAAACCATCTATCAGGAGGTGCCGCTATGGGATATATCAAAGGAATGGATCGCAGCCAGCTGATGCTGGCAACCAGCCTGGAAGACTGGGTCAGCGAAGACAATCCCATCCGTATCATGGATGCCTTCGTTGACCTGCTGGATATGAAGGAACTGGGCTTTGAATCCGATAAACCAGCTGTAACCGGAAGACCCGGCTATGATCCGCGGATGCTGCGAAAGCTGTATCTGTATGGCTACTTCTTTTCCATCCGCTCCAGCCGCAGGCTCATGCGGGAATGTGGCCGAAATATGGAACTGGTGTTTCTCTTGAACGGACTGCGGCCGGACTTCCGAACCATAGCGGACTTTCGCAAAGAGCATAGCAAGGCGATCCGAAATGCCTTTGTAGAGTTCACAAGATTTTGTGCCTTTTTGGAGCTATATGATCCTGCGGAGACCATTGCCATAGATGGCTCCAAATTCCGGGCCGTCAATGCCAATAAAAAGATGTATAATCCGGAGATCCTGACGAAAAAGTGCCAGCGGATCGAAGGGAAGCTGGAGCGATATCTGCAGGAACTGCAGCAGAGCGATGAGGAGGAAGCAGCGGAAGCATCTTCCGATCCCCGACCTATGCAGGAAAAAATCGAGACCCTGAAAGCCAGGAAAGAGCAGTATGAGTCGTGGAAGGAGGAGCTTGTCCAAAGCGGAGAAACCCAGAAGCTGACCACCGATCCACAGGCCAGAATGATGCATACAACCAAAGACGGGTATCACTGCTGTTACAATGTACAGACTGCAGTCAGCGCAGAGTCCAAGCTGGTAGTGGACTACCAGGTCACGAATCACATCAATGACCAGGGAATCCTGCATGACTTCAGCGAGCAGATCAAAGAGACGGTTCAGACGCCGGTGCTGCGGACCATAGCAGACAAAGGCTATGACTGCCAGGAAGAAGTGTTAAGGTGTCTGCTGGACGGAACGCTTGCAGATGTAGGGTTTAAAGATGAAGAGAAGGAACATCTGATCACGATTTCCTACCAGGAAGAAACCATTACCGAACAAAAGCGGAAATCCAGAAAGAAGGAAGATAT
>JAETTS010000011.1 GCA_021769025.1 Enterocloster bolteae | reverse complement strand
CAATAGTAACAGAAGAAAAGACATCCCTGGCGAAGTGACGCCTGATAAAACCGGTTCTACGGGATGGTTCCCTGCAGCTGCGAATCCGCACAGGTTTCATAGAGACCGCTGCTTCCATTTCTAGCTTAAAAATGTTGCTGTTTCGCGGGCCATACCGGAATACAGATGCAGGAATGGATTCCCAAAAATCCGCCTCGACTCTGGCTTCAGGATTCATTTCCTGAATTTTAATCTTAACCGATTGAATTTCCTGCCCCCCTTCCTCTTGGTGACTTAGCAGTATCAAATCAGCATAAGCAATCTGATCCTCAAAAAATCCCCCGTAATTTTTTCTATATTTATCAAATGACCGTATATCCACCACGGTTATTGTCCTTTTCAGATGGATAAGGCCCCTGTCCTCCTGTTTTAAACAGATTTTAATCAGATCGGATAATCTGACCACGCCGGATGGTTCCACCAATACGGCATCCGGTATGTAGTCCTTTAATATGCGTTCCATCGCTTTCTCAAAGTCTCCGGTCAGACTGCAGCAGATACACCCATCGCTTAAACTGGTAACCGCCAAGTTGCATTCCTTGAGCAGCCCGGCATCAATCCCGGCCTCCCCAAAGTCATTTTCAATCACAACCAGTTTCTTGTTCTTGAACGCGGAATGCACCATGGTTTTAATCAGTGTCGTCTTTCCCGCTCCTAAAAAGCCAGATATCACATAAACATCCGTCATATACACTCCTTTCTGACGGCCGCTTCCAACCAACCGGTATTGCTTACTTCCATCCAACCGGTGTTGGCCTGCGCGCATCAAATACCGTATTCACATCAATTAAGTCGGACAGCCTATTTGCACCGCAGCCATAATCCATCCACAGCCGGTAGCCGTCCAGGTTCCGTCTGGCCTGCCGGAGGAACTGGCCTCCTGTTTCCACCCAATATGGTCTGGAATCCACATTACAGAAGTACCTGAAGCCCAGGCTCTGCAAGTATCGGTATTTTTCATTTTCTTCCGTATAGGGCCTCCAGTCCCCCACATCGGATCCAAAGGGATAAATCATGATGTCGCAGGGATCGGGAAGCAGAGGAGCCACATTCTTTTCCCATCGCTCAATATCTGCTTTCATATGTTCAAGGTCAATTTTCCCGTAATCCCGATGTCCCCAGGAGTGGGAAGCAAACTCATAACCATCCTCTTTCAGTGCCTGTGTTAGTTTTTTTACATAGGCCCGGTCTTCCTCGATATTGGGATTTGGTTTCATGTCTGGATCATAGTTTGGAGAAGCCGGATCGTACGTTTCATCGGTGCGGTATCCCAGGACACCGTTATATCCAGTCAGGGCCAAGATTGCCTTGGCCCCTCTGTAGCTAAAATCCGGATGTTCCTCCACGAAACGGTCGAGAATGGGAACTAAGTCATATTCCCCAATCCAGACAGTTCCATCCTGATCCATGTATTCGCAAACTGGTTTCCCACGATCATCCAAAAGTATTTTACGCGCGCAGCCAGACCCCTCCATGTATTCATAGTAATTGACATCATCCTGGCTCATAACAAATGCTTTTTTGCCCGGGGGAAGCAGGATTTTCTTCGCTCTCATCTGTTCCATCCCTGTTTCGTCCTCACTCACCTCCGCCAAATCGTGAATGCCGACCAGCACATAACCTCTCTGATACATCTGAGTCAGGATCGCTTCAAATTCCGGAACCGTGGTCATCACAGAATTGTAGCCCTTGCCCTGGGCTGTGTCTAGAAATGTCCTTCCTGGGTCTTCTACCAGAATATGAAAGAATATATGGGTAATCTGGTAAATGTCCTGTTCCACCAGAGTTTTCTTTACCGCTTCAATATCAGAAAGTTTTTCCCCAATCCTCGGATCTTCCTTATCAGCCCCGTTTCCTACAAGCAGCTCCACAGCCCTGTCATAGTCATACTGGGAAACGGCTCTATCCACCTGAGCCAGCAGTTCATCCGTCTTGTCAAATAAGGATAGTGAAGCTTTCTCACCAGGAGATGACGAAGCTTCCTTGCCAGAAGCCGAAGCTGACTCTGCGGCAGATGCCGTGGTCGATATTTCCCTATCACCCAGAAGTATTCTCATTTTAAACAACAGACCGCCTGTAGCCAGCAGGCAGACGCAAATTATAGCCAGGCAGAGGTATCGGTTCTTACCTCTTCTTAGGCCTATCCTTCTCTGTAGTCTCCCTCTAACTGTTCTTTTAATATACAAATCCCTGCCGCAATATTTTCCTACTGTTCCGTACTGCTTTTTTCTCTTTTGCAATTTCATATAATTATTTTCATCTCAGAATTCTCTTTCCTACAAACACTAATATCAAAACCAATACTCCCACTAGCACAATCGTGCCGCCCGGCTTCAATCCCAGGTAGTACGCAGCGAACAAGCCTGTAATCATAAACAGAATATCCAGAACCACCGCCAAAATAAGCGTCTGACGGTAACTCGTTCCAAACTGCATGGCGCAGGCCACGGGAACCACCATCATGGATGAGACGATGAGAGCCCCCACCGTCCTTGCAGCGACAGAAACTGTCACCGCGATTAAAACAGTAAACAGAAAGTTCACTGTCTTTACGGGCACCCCGGCCAGCCTGGCGCTTTGTTCGTCCAGAGACACATAAAACAGTTCTTTGTACATAAGCAGAAACATAAGCAGAACCGCCATGCTGACGGCGATTACCAGATACAACTCCCCGTTACTGATTGCCACAATACTTCCAAACACGAAGCTGTTGAAATTGGCTGCATTTTTAATAAATCCTGACAAAACGCCCGCCAGGCCAATCCCGGCAGACATAATGATAGCAATGGACATTTCCGAAAATCTGGGAATCTTCCTGCGTATCGCCTCAATCCCAATAGCGGCAACCACGCAGGCAGCCGCAGCGGTCAAGACAGGATTCAGCCCCAGGAGCAGCCCGGCCGCCACCCCAGCCAGCGAGGTATGGGACAGGGCGTCCCCAATCATGGACAGACGCTTACATACAATCACTAGCCCGATACACGGGATAATGGCCGCCAGAAGAATGCCCACAATAAAGGCCCGCTGCATGAACGCATATTCAAAGATTTCCATGCTCTCCCTCCTCTCTGCCTGGCTGGACCAATTTCATCTTCTCATCTTCTAAAAGCCAGATATCGTCTGCATAAGCCATGAGCCGTTTCCGATCATGAGTTACAATCCAGATGGTCACCCCCTGCTCCCGGTTAATCTGATACAGCAGCCGGTAAAATAAGGTAGTACTGTCTTCGTCCATACCGGAAGTGGGTTCATCCAGCAGCAAAAGCCGCGGGGCGTTTATCAGCGCCCTTGCCAGCAGGACCCTCTGTTGCTGCCCTCCGGATAGTCGGCCAATCAGCCGTTTTGCAAAATCTCCCATACCGACTTGATGCAGCACACGGCGAACCTGCTCCCTCTCCCTTTTTCCGGCAAACCGGAACTTTCCAATTTGGGTGTATAGACCTGCTTGGACAAACTCCTCTACGGAAGCGGGAAAATTCTGACAGGATGCCATACCGTTTTGGGAAACGTAGCTGATCTTCTTCCAGTCTTTAAACTGCCGAATCTCCTGCCCCAGAAGTTCAATCTTACCTGTTTGTCCACTTAGCGGAAGTTCCCCCAGCATGAGCTTTATCAGGGTGCTTTTTCCTGCCCCGTTTGGTCCCAATAGAACCGCAAATCGGCCCTCGGGAACAGTAAAATTGATATTCTTTAATATCTGGGTATTTCCATAGGAAAAATCCAGTCCTTTCACTGCAATGACATCCATCATCAGTACTCCTGTTCCTGTTTTTATTCAAGTGCAGCTTTCAGCTGCTTTAAGTTATCCTCCATCACAGAGAAATAATCTGCGCCATTTTTTAGTTCCTCATCGCTTAATCCTTCTAGTGGATTTAACACCCGGGTCTGGGCTCCTGTTTCCGCCGCAATTGTCTCGGCCACCTTCGGGCTTACCAGTTCTTCAAAGAAAATAACTTTGACGTGATTGGCCTTTACAAAGTCAATGATCTCCGCCATTCTTGCCGGGTCCGGTTCCGAATCAGGAGACAATCCCTCGATGCCCATCTGAGTCAGTCCATAGGCATCGCAGAGATAACCGAACGCTTCATGAGACACTACAATGCTCTTATTAGGCAGGGCAGACAACGTATCTTTATATTCCTGATCCAATTTATCAAACTCGGCTGTATAGGTCTGATAATTTTTTTCATAGTAATCTTTGTTTTCCGGGTCTGCCTTAACGTAAGCATTCTTAATGTTTTCCATTTCTTTCTTTGCGTTCACAGGGCTGAGCCATACATGGGGATCAAACTGGCCGTGGTCATGGCCATGTTCTTCTTCCTCTGTGTGTTCCTCCGCTCCCTTATGTTCTTCCTCATCATGAATGTGTCCTGATCTGAGTGTAACTCCGGCGGAAGCTTCCACCGATACCAACTTCTTTGTTTCCAGGCTAGCAAGCACATCCTCCACCCAATGCTCCATACCCCCGCCGCTGTAGACAAAAAGAGCCGCTTCCTCCAAATTCTTAATATCGGCTGCGGCCGGTTCCCAGTCATGGGGCTCTGTGCCGGCCGGAACCATATTGGTCACCTCCGCTTTATCACCGCCGATTTTGACAGCAAAATCATACATAGGATAAAAGCTGGCCATTACCTTCAGCTTCTGTCCGTCCGTATCCTTTGATTCAATCCCAGCATCGGTGTTCTCTGCCTCCATTGACGCCTCGCCCATACTCTTATCTCCACCTGCCACAGCGGTGGTTGAAGCCTGGTCTGTATCAGAAGCCCCTGGTGCAGCGGTGGTACCTGAGCACCCTGAAAGCATAGCAACAGAAACCATTGCTGTCACAGCCAGTGTGCAGAATGTAGAATTTAATTTTTTATTCATAATAATCATCCTCCTGAAATGTGTTTTTTTACAGTAATAGCAGGTATACAAGCACACAAAAAACAAGGCGTGTTCCCAGTCCAAACGTATCTCCGCCAAACCGTGTATCCTGATACACAGAGTACACCATTCCAGAGGATAACGGTTATATGGATAGAAAACCGCCTTGTTGAAAGAAAGTTTTAATTATCTAATCGGATTTTTAAGCTGACCAAAGAAACCGGGCACAGATAGAGTCCAGTCTGGTAAGATGATAAGAGTTTTTGAGTAATGATATATGCAAAGATGACGATGGCTCCTGTTCCTGCTGCTTCTGTTATCAAGCGGATCGTAGCAGCGCATTCCTGAAGCTCCGCGCAGACAGGACAATCCTCACCTGTACACTCATGTTCTATATGTGTGACAATAAAAAAGCCAGAGAGAAGCAGCACAGCGGTTACAAGAAACGCTGTCACGAACGCAAAGATTCTTTTATGCTCATCTAAATAGTCCACTTCATCTCCTCCTTTTTTTATCTTGAACGGATGTTATCTCATTCCACTATCAGTTTTTAACCTATGGACTCTCCATTGACTAAAACCAATGATCTTCCTGTTTCATAGGTCTCGCAACCTGCCATCTCCTCAGACTTCAAAACGTCAATCGTTTATTCTAAGATATAGGTCCCTCTCCATTATCATTATTCTACAATCATCCAGAATTTTTTTAGAATACAATGACACAGAATGTGTTTGCAGCCTCCTCAATAATCTCAAGTAAGAGACAACTGATAAACGGTAGCTTTACCACGCCCCCGCCCTATCTCACTATTACTAAAAGAAACTAATTTGGGTGCCTGATAGCTACCTTGCTTGTAGTATTGACAAAGTTTTATCAGTATCCCTGCAAAAATACATTTCGTAACAAAACTTTCGTACGAAAGGCCATTTTGCCATCACAGACCAATCTTCGGGACAGACCTCTTATTGTTACAGCATTCACAATAGCCATACAAGATTGTGTGTTTCTGATCCAATTCGAAGCCATGTTCCTTATAAATATGTTCCAAAAAATCTGCCATTTTAGAACATTCAAGTGGAATAAGACGACCGCATCCCATACATACCAATTTCCCCAGCTTGTCCCAATCTTCTTCACCCGCAAAACAATAACGTACTTTGGTACCATCCTCCATCGGAAGCTTCATCATCTTTCCATCATCGACCATGCGTTCCAATACCCGGTATACAGTTGTCTGCCCAACGACCACTCCCTTCTCCCTAAGACAGTCCATGAATTGGCTCACTGTGAGAAAACGCCACTTTTGTTTTTTCAGACACTCTAATATGAGATCTTGTTGCTTCGTCTTGTATCTGCCTCGTTCAGACATATAAGTGCTCTCCAATTTGAAATTAATTTTTATTTTTATATTATAGACGTTTTCAGAATAATGTCAAGATGTCAATTTAATTTATAGATACCCAGCATCCTCTTAAAAAATCACACAGCATTGTGACTATGCTAATTCCAGACAATGCATCGTCCCCCAGCTCCCCTTCCCTCAGGTAAAAGATTATGTTCACTAGTTCTTCCGGCTCCAGCACTATTCCCATCACGTCAAGGACCGCTTACCTACCTTTTTTCGTCATCAGCCAGTCCTCTGCCCTTGCCATCCCGGTCTTTCCATAGGTGGCAGACAACTCTTTCAGGTATATGCTGTTCTCATAGCTTTCACAATTTGTGTTCAGGGACTCATCCTCATAGCATGGTGGCAGTATTTCTCTGTCCAAATAGTGGATATACTTACCTGTATTACTCATCGTCTGTACGAAATCCATCAGAGTGGATTTCACAAATTCACTATATGTCTTGTAATCTTATTTTCCAACAACCGCCCTAAAATTACGATTATACACTGGCTGATCATCTGAAAACCATAATGTTGCACGATTAATGTCATAATTTATTATTTCTCTATTCAAAATTCACGATTATATTAAACTCTACCCTATTGCGCAATAGCTATTCATCCCCGGATTCATAGCATAACTCCGACTACAAGTTTCTTTTGAAATCTTCTCCTTTTTTCTTAGAACAGGCAGCCGGTCTCCCCACTGCCTTTCAGTATGCCCTTCTATTGTTACTGGATAACCAACAAATTCTTCTCTACAGACCTTCACTAGTCAGTCAGAATAGTGCACAAACACTATTTTAATGGTTACTTCCCAGTCACCTCTGAATGTACTGCGTTTTTAAATAGTCTTATTCTTTTTTCTGTTTAATAATCCATCTCGCAATGGAATGTTCCCTTCATGCGCTATTGTGACGCATACCATAGGACACCAAGAAGGCAGAGTACCCCCTTGGTGTAATCCTATCATTTCAAAACGGTGTATAGTAAGCTGCTCTTCCCTCCCTTTCTCCGAAAGCGCTGTTCTGTTTTAATGAATCCGGCCTTTTCTAAATCTGCAACCGCCCGCTGAATCGTTCTCCTCGAAAGGTTCAGTTCTTCTGCGATGGTGCTCATGGCCGGATAACACTGGCTCTTTTTATCTGCCCGCTCTTTTAAATACATATACACCGAAATCGCACGGTGTGGTAATTCCTCCGAATAGACAGAATCATAATATCCCATATACCTCCCCCCTTAGTCTGTCCGAAGTGATTGTCTGGTTCCTGGGGCTGCCGACCGTTTTGGCATCGGTACATGCGTCAGACCTCCGCCTGAAGTCCCCTCTATTCCTGATGGTTCATTAAAGTCTGCCTCACCATCCTCATCAAATTGTCTCCGGATAATCTCCTGCTCCACTTCCAGCCGGTCCGCATAAGACACCGGCCGCGCTACATGCTGTTCCACTTCATATTCTTCCTCAAATTCAATCCCCCATTTAAAAAATAAGCGCAGTTCTACCCGCATCGGATGACAACCGGTCTTCGCCAGGATAAAGTGTCCCTTTGGCAGCGACTTAAGTTCATCCGGAGTCATGAGCGGACGCCCAATCATCTGCAGGCTCTGACTGGGATCATTTTTTCCCCGGCTGATGGAGCCGGACAGCACCGTTTTGTTTCCCAATGCCTTTGACAGAATCTCCGCACTTTCCGAGTTGGGTGCAAACCCACCAAATAAAACCCCCTGACAGTTATCCACGATAATTTCACTGCCCTCTTTTCCATAGTTTTTCTGCAGCTGAGCGAAGCTTTGTATGATGGGTACCATACTGATCCGCCTGGAGCGCCCGGCTGAAAAAAGCATCTCCAAGGACTCAATCTTGGGGATGGTACCTATCTCATCTCCAAAAATCACCACACGGTTCGGAAGTTTCCCTCCATGCTCATCTGCAATGGACAGCATTTCCCGGTAAATCTGCTGTAAAAATAGGCTTACCATGAAATACTTTGTACTGTCTTCCTCCGGAAGCACAATAAAGATAGCTGACTTGGAATTGCAGAATGTCTCCGTATCCATCGTGCTGTCGAAACACAGGATCTGCTCCATCTCGGAATCCAGAAATGCATTCAATCTGGACATAGCGGTGGAGAGGACCGAAGCCATGGCCTGTTCCGCTGTGTTAAGTGCCGCGCCGGCAAACCATTTTGCCTTGTGGTCGGCTGGCAGTTTCTGCATGAGCAGCTGGAACTGGTTCTTCCCTTTTACCGGTGACGGAGCCAACAGATCCTGGATTAATTTGAACACACTTACGATATGACGCTGTTCTTTAGGACAGTATTCGGAGATCAGTAAAATCACACTTGTCAGAAGCCCCTCCGCTGCGTCATAGAAAAATGCGTTCTGTCCATAACTGGAGGCATCTCCGCCTCCGGAACTAATGATGGTCTTGGCTGTGATCTTTGCATATTTCTCTGCCTTGGCTTTCACAGCCAGATTCTCCGGATTCTCTAAGTATAGATCCATGTATTTATTCACCATGCCGAGGATGTTATCGCCATCGGAACAGGTCGGATTGCGCAGGTCCAGGATGGAAGTCTGATACCCATAATACTTCTGAGCTATTCCCGCGTAGTTGCGGAACAGATCTCCCTTGGTGTCCGTACACAGCCAGCTCATCCCGCTGGCACAGGCATACTCAATGCAGGGATATAAAAAGTTGGCAGTCTTACCAACACCAGCCGCGCCGATCATCAGGAGATGGATGTCACCGGAGTCAACCAAAGCCGTCACTCTGGTTCTGGAAAACAGCCCTCCGACTACGATCCCCTGTACCTTGGGCAGATGTTTTCCCTGCCGCCACAACGCCGGCTCATAGGGAACCTGTGCAAAGGTCCGTTTGATTTCTGCCTCGCTGGCAAATCTGGCCGTGCCATATTGGCCGTCCCCTACCGTCTTTGACTTAATCCCATTCAGAGAATAGTGGTTCGCAAGCAACGGGATCACCCCCATCAGGATAAACATCCCTGCGCCGGCACAAATGAGCAGCACCATCTGAATTGTTTCCATGATACCTCCTTTCTGGAACCGGGTACGATAGATGAAAGTTAGGAACTGACTCATTCCATTTTCAATAATTCCTGTTTCGTTTCCTGCTGATTCCCCGGAAGTTCTTCAGCTGGAATCGCAAGCTGCCCATGAAGGGCTTTTAAATCTTCATTCCAGTCCTTATACTGGGACAAATCCGTTTCCGTATCTCCATATCCCATTTCCAGAAGCTGTTTCTTGATCCGTTCTGCCGCTTTCATTCCTGGGATATCATGATCCAGACACAGCCATATTTTTTTCATGTTCGGAAAATCCTGCAATAATTGAAAGATCGGCTTAGAGCCTACGCAGCACAGTGCAACATAGCTATGCTGCTTCCAGCCTTCTTTGTGTAGGGAAACATAGGAGAGTAAGTCAATAGGGGCCTCAAACACATAGAGCGTATCGCTGGTTCCTACCCACCGGAAGCTATACTTCGGATCACTGCTCGTTAAGTTTCCCCGGAAGCTCGAACCGTAGGTATAGATTCCTTTTTTGTGCGCGTGCCTGGCCACTCCCTCCTTATCTCTCCCGACAAAGATTGCATTATGGTACTGCCTCGTTCCGTCCTGAGAATCCTCCAGGCTTTCATACAGCAGGTCTGCCTTTGCAAAATCTGTTACGATCTGTTTGTCCAGATACCGCACCTTTAACAAGTAGGCAAAGGTCCGGCGCATATCACGATTCTTTGGCGGAAGCGAAAATGGTGCAGATGGTTCCTTCTCCTGTTTTTGACTCTGAATGTATGGAATCCCCTGTTCCCCGTCAAGCAGCATCGACACTGCATCCGGATACGTTTTCCCATAGAAGGATTTTACAAAATCAATGGCCAGCCCTCCTTTTTCTATCGCATGGTCATACCAAATGTTCCCTCTGACCGTGATGCTGTGGTCGCTGCTTAAACGTTTGTCCCTCCCGGATGGAAGCATTTTTTCTCCCTGGCGCTGTAAAAAGTCCACTAGGTCGATGGAATTCGCCCGCTCCTTTTGCTCTTCTGTGAAATAAACATATGACATATCCGATACCTCCTCATGATAGATTCTGACGCGGAGTTTCATCATCCGATTTATGCCCCATTGCCTTCTTTTTCTCCCGGATTCTACTACGGAGTTTTCCTTCCACCTGCATGGAACTGCCTCCTGCTTTCCATTTTTCTTCTTCAAACATCTGTGCCAGGCGGTGCATGAGCCTTGTTGTCGCAAGAAAAACAGACGGCTCATAGAACGAATCCAAATGATCTAACAGAAACTGCGCATAGATATTTCCTTGGGCTGCCGATGCTTCTAAGTACGGAAGGGCTTTCTCCTTATTCCGCGGCACTTCATGTCCGCACAGGTACAGTTTTCCGAGGGCATATTGAGCATACTGATTTCCCTGTGAAGCAGACTGCTCCAGCCACTGGACGGCCTCTTTTACATCCGCTTCCACGTCCTCCCCCAGCAGGTAAAACCGTCCCAGACGGTATTCTGCAAACGCATTGTTCTGGGCAGCGGATTTTTTCAAGTAGGTGATTGCTGTCCTAATATCCTTTTCCACTTTTTCTCCGTCCAGATATAATTTTCCCAGAGAATACTGGGCGTACTGGTTATTTGCAGCGGCGGATTGCTTCAGCCACTTTATTGCAGCTTCCACATCTTTTTCTGTCTCTTCCCCCTGAAGGAATTGTTTGCCCAACTGGTAGGCTGCGTAGTCATGGCCTTGTTTTGCCGCTCTCGTAAACAGCTCCGTGGCTTTGGTAACATCTTTGGCAACGGCTTCGCCTGCCAGATAAATGTTTGCGAGAGCATACTGTGCTGACGCATGTTCTGCTTCTGCCGCTTTCTCAAGCCAGGCAACCGCCTGTTTCTGATCTCCTGTTCCATTTTCCAGCCAGAGCTTTCCCAATGCATACTGGGCATTCATATTTCCAAGCTGTGCGGCCCGTTCCCAGTATGCTTCCGCTACTCTATCATCCTTTACCGTACCGGTTCCTGTATGCAGCATCTGCCCCAGGCGGTACTGCAGCTTGTCATCATGGCTCTGCGCTTCCAGTCTGCAGAAACCGGAAAATGCCTGTTCAAAGCAACTTTCCGCATTTTCCGCGTTAACGGCAACTCCAATTCCGTCCCGGTACATCTTTGCCATTTCATAACTGGCATAGGGATTTCCCTGCTCTGCGGACCTCTGATATAAGTTAAATGCTTGACTGTAGTTCTGTGTGACTCCCTGCCCCCGGTAATAGAGACCTCCAAGTGAATACTGGGCGTATTTGTGATCGGCCGACACTGCACGGGAAAACCACGCAACCGCTTTTTCATAATCCCTTACTGCTTTCCCGTCCCCGCCTTCTTCATCCGGCACTACAGGCAGCTCATATCCCAATCCAGCCGCATACATTTTTCCAATCCGGTACTGTAGATAGGGACGCTGTCTTTCCTCTGCACATTGCTCCGCTGCAACAAATGCAGTCAGCGCTTTCCCATACCATTCATGCGCTTTCGCGGGATCTGCTTCCCTTCCCAGGCCATCTGCATACATACGTCCCAGATCAAACATGGCAAGTGCATTTCCCTCTTCTGCCTCTCCCGAAAACAGACGGAAGGCTTCCTTAAAATCCGTCTCCTTCTCATCGCTTCCATAGAGACATTGACAGGCTACTTTATAGGTATCACTCCACTCTGCATGGAAATCTATATCGTTGTCACCTGGAAGTTCATTGTCCTCCGGTTCATCTGCCGCATCTCTTCTTTCTGATTCTCCTCTTCGTTCATCTCCCGCTATGCTACCCATCTCGGTTACCGCTCTATCGATCCATATATCAGTCTCTTCTGCAGATGATTCTTCCAACAAAAAATGGTGACTCCCGATCTTCATTGCCTCGGTAATCACCATATTTTTAATCCGTTTCAGTTCTTTTTGCTGGGAGAGTGGTGCCAGCGGTATTGGCTGATCAGAATAGGTCTGCCAGATTTTCTCCCGGGCGGTTCCCCATGACTGATACAGTTCCTTGATATGGGGTTCCTGTTCCAGCTCATCCACGATTCGGTCCACCATCTGTTTCAAGTCTGCTTTCAGATACCCGTACACCTTTTTTCCATTTGTTCTCTGCAACCGCTTGGACAGCCGATGTATCTGTTTTTCTATTTTCTGATTCTGACAGGTTCCTGACTGGATTTCCTGAATCAGCCGCTTCACGGTCTGTTCTGCTTCTTTCTTGAGTCCTTCGCGGGCTGCATTCTGCACTCCATAGAGATTAGCAAAGTCCTGGCGGAAAATATCGTGAGCCAGCTCGGAGCGCATCGCTTCAATCGCAGGCTCGGTCAGGAATCCGTCATGATCTTTTGCAGAATACACCATCACATGGACGTGCGGGTGGTAGCTCTCATTGTGGAATGCAGCGTACCATCTCAGGTTCTCGCTGTCTATTTTCATCTGCTTACAGAACATCGCCCGCTTCGACCGCAGCAGCTCCATCCATTGCTTTCCGGAATCATAGCCCAACCGCGCCGCGTCCTCTCTTTTTAAACTGACCACATGCGTCCACACCGGCCCCTTATGTGCTTTCACCTCCTCCTGCACTCTGGCAATCACCACCGGCTTCCCTGCATCTGTGAACAGTCCATGCTCTCCGATCCGCTCCACATGGGGACGGTTGGCCAGATAGTCCACATAGTTTTCCCGTTTCGACAACAGATCCAGATTCCATTCCAGGGCCGTGGAAATAAATTCAAAGGCGTTTCGTCTGGTTGGATGAAGCCTGTAATCTTCATATTCCAGCATCGCCCTTGCCTTCGGCAGATCACGAAGCAGCTGTGCAATCAGCTTCTTCTGCGCCGCGGTTGCGGGCAAGTGCCCCTTGCTCTCATCAATCTTTTCCACACCCTCTCTGGTTCCGATGTACTTGACATAGTTTCCAAGCTGCTCCGGCGGGGCATCCCGCAGATAGCGGCTGGTAAAAATAATTTTAGGCATGGACTTCTCCCTCCATCATCCTTCCGCTCTGGGTGGACAATAAAAAATCAGTAACTGAAATCCATGTTTTATAGTGGTTTCATATTCCGTTTCATAATAATCACAATCCACATAAAAATCATTAGATATAAATGCTTTCACATTATCTTCCAGCAACCAGATCTTCCAGGTCTTAAAGTTTACAACGCTAAATGCAGGTACATATCATCATGGTGCTGATTTAACATTCATTCAGATACTCCGTACAGAGAAACTTCGAGACTTTTTCCAGCTCCAATCCTTTTTCATTTCTCATATGAGCTTTCCCAGAGTAATATCCTCTACTGCTGTCATCACTTTCCCACACGGTCATTCCATCTTCACTCGTACTCAAATAACTTGTACTGGATCCGCGTCTCGTTTTAACATTTTCTGTTCTGCCTCATCGGTCGTCTCCCTGTGCTCCTGCAGGGCCAGTTCCGTCAGGTCACGAACTGCATCTTCCATAATTTGTTCTTTTCCCATGTTATACTCCTTTTTGACACACCATAAATAAAATAAGGGCGGTTGGCCATACGCAAGATTCATAAATCGTTTTGGCTACTCTTGTACTCTATACTTCACGTTTTTGATATTTGTATGCATCTTCAAACTCAACCGCCCCATTGACTCTCTTCACCTCATCCACGCATTTCAGATGTAGCTTTTTCAGGGCATCCTCATCTACCTCATGGGAATAGGCAATCACATGAGCCAGTTTGGAGATCTCCACTGCAAGTTTAAAATCCATACGCGCCAGACGGTTTTCACTGTCATGTACGGTACTGGTGAGCACGGAGGATAAGGACTGGAGCAGATAGTTTTCTGCCTTTTTGGAATTCAAAAATCCAATATAAAATTTAACCGCTTCTGCCACAAACTCATTACGGGAACGAGCTCCTACATAGCTCACCATCTCATCTGCCCGCTCTACCAGCTCTTTCTCCATATAAACGCCTATACGCTGTTTCTTTGCCCTGCCCGCCAATGCCTCCCCTCCTTCGGTATTCATAAAAAAGCCCGCAATCGGCGTTTTCTTTGCATCTTTTGGCTCTACCAGCACCACTTTCTTCTCTCGCTGCCAATAAAGTATTCAAACCAGAATCCCCGGACGGCTTTGCCGGCCGGCGTTTTCCGGGGGTGTGCTGCGAAAGCAGCATAACCCCTTTAACCTGCACCACTTTCGACCCAACCTGACCTGCATCTGCCTGCCCGTATAATGTTCGGTCACAAAGGCCAGGGAAGGCCGTCATTCCTGCCAGGGGTATCCCAGTCCCACTCCGCCTGCCAAAGCGGCACAAACGGCCGAATACAGGCTCACGTTCCCGGAATAGACGCTCTATCCCATCATGCCAAGCTGCCAGGGTTCCATCTCCGGCTCGCAAACCTCCACTTCCGACAGGTCAAACTCGGAAAGCGGGTATAATTCCTGGGGAAACTCCCCCAAACCGTGAGCCTGCAGATAGGCTTCATTGCTGGCATTAATCCCAAGATCGCTCTCATCTCCTGTCTGCCAGGCATAGACCTGCTCTACACTGCCATCCTCAAACCGGAGATACATTCCCTCGGTAATCTCATTTCCATGCTTATCCTGATACCTCATGCACTGCCCGCCTGTCCCATCTCCTGACCCGTCTGGCTTCTCACATGGTTCTCTTCTGCCTGCCGTCTCGGCCTGGCCGGCTTTACCGCTCCCTCCCTGGCAATCTTATCATCCAGGTACTCCCGGGTGGTCTGCGGCACATATTTTTCATACATCTTCTGTAAGTAATCGCTCAGCTCCTCCTTCAGATCCGCTTCCTTTTTGCCCATGTGATAGGCCAAAGCATCCAGGCGCTCCGTGTTGAAGGTCAGTGTCAATGTGGTATTTTTCATCCAGCTCTCCCCTTTCATGAATTATTTAGCTGTGGACTGACCGGCTCTTTCTCCGGTTCATTCACCCATGTTTCGTATTCCTGTTCGCTGCAATAGCCTCCAAGCATGCCGGAAAATGCATCCAGCCGGCTGGGCTTTACCCCGGACAATTCCATCTGCAATCCATAAAGTCCCTGATACACCCGCTCTACTTTTGCATTCAGAACATCGGCCCAGACTTTCTTTCCCGCCTCTGTCAACGTCCCGGAATCCAGTTCTGCAATGGTATGCGGCACGTTATCAACCTCTGTATGAACCAAATGGATGTTCTCCCAACGGGTACACAGGATATCTTTTAATCGTGGGGACTTTACATCTGCTCCTGCTTCCTGAACCCCCGCCTCTCCTTCTTCCGGAATATAATTCGGACAGAAATCCAGATAATAATAAATATCCAATCCCTCATCCATACGGTCAACCTGGGCTACCTCTGGCCGTTCGCCCAACATATCCTGCAACAGCCTCCACAAACGAGGATTCTCCGACTGCCCTTCTCCCAACAATGTTTCTACCTTGGAGCGGTCTGTCATCCAGTTGCCAGTGGTAGTCATGTTCGTTCCTTCCTCTACAATCTCTTCCACCGCTTTGGCCAGAATCTCATTTACCTTTGATAGGGACTCATAACAAAGCGCTGTCGCATCCGGCACATAGGAGGCATATCTCGCATAGGGATAGCCTTCTGCTTCCACAAGCACACCGTCCCGATACCCTTCGCCAGTCACCAGCATGCAGTAAAACACACCGTTCTTTTCATCCATAAGCATCGACTTTGAGTTCTTCTCAATAAACTCATAGCTATCACAGGGACTACTTAAGAACTGCTCATACTCCTCCTTCGGCAGACGTATCACAGTTTCAATCACTACATCCCGCAGCCGAAAATCCGGCTTACGTTCAAATACTGCTTGTATCAACCAATCCCTCCTCTATCCATGTTCGCAATCAGAACAGGCCGCCATGCTGTTACCCATAACGTACCTATTCCGGTTCATATTCCGTTTTCTAAAGTCCTACCGCCATGATCAGGCGCATGGCATCCCGAAAGCCGTTCATGTATAACTCCCGACATTCCGTCTCGGATACACAGAACTTATCAATCAGCTGATTGTCCAGCCATTCCCGGTCCTCCTCTGACAGTGTGTGCAGGATCCGGTCCATCCTGGTCACATACTCTTTCATCTCCAGGTCATAGGTCTTGGACCGACTCATCCCAAACTCATCCCGGAGTTCCTGAACACGCTTCACCATTAACTCTTCTGCCTGCTCTGCAAGCTCTCTCATTGTCGCTCACCTCCTTACACCAGCCAACATATCCTATGTCCGGCCACAAGTCGATACCTAAAACCACCAAAGATTTTCGTTGAAACCAATCAAACCTAAGCGGCTGGAAGTCGAGCAAATGCATAAAAATGGCTGCGCCAATAGTTAGAATCAATGTTCGCATAGCCGATGGGATCCCCACAATGCAGCATCTGGTTTCCACCAACGTACAGCCCGACATGGCTGACCGGAGTGGATGAAGCATAGGTTTTTGTAAAGAATACCAGGTCCCCCGGCTTCGCTTCCTCCCTGGCAATCACAGCGCACTGGTCAAAAATTCCCTGAGCAGATGTCCGCGGCAGCTGATAGGTCCCGGACTGGGTGTAAATCCAACAGATATAGCCGCTGCAATCAAAGGACGTCTGTGGATTGGAACCGCCCCATTGGTAGGGAAAACCAATGTATTTTGTTGCCTCCGTAAGCAGGGCCTGATAGCTTCCGTCCCCCATGGCGGAGCCGGCTGCCATCCCTCCCGGAACAGCCGGGCCATAGACAGCTACCGTATAAATTCTCTGAGCATTTGCCTCCTGATCCGCCCCAATTTCTAGACCTAAACGTTGCCTCATATTGGCATACACGGTGCCAAGGTCCGTGATAGGAATGGCCGCTGTGTAGGAATCACCATCTCCGTCTTCCCGCTCCTTGTATTCCACGAAGCATTCCACAAACTCTTTCTGTGCCAAAAGGGAAGGCTGTGTGCTGCCAAAATACATGGCATAAAAAACAGATTTTATCCGTTCCGTATCCAGTTCCCCATCCTCTACATGGTCAATGTCTGCAATCAAATCCTCCAGGGAGGTAAAGCTGGTCCGCATATCCACAATGTATTTCCGGTACTCCTCCGGCACCTGGCTGGAGATCGCTCCTTCCCGAAACACCTGATCGACCGCAGACACATTATGGGAGCTGGCCCCATCCATGATACTTAACAACATTACAATTACTAAAATAAACGGCAGCAGAACTGCCGCCACCACCGAGGCAATCACCGTTCTGCCTCGCTTATCGGTTGCTACAGCGATTGCCGCTTTGACGGCAAGAATTGCTGCTGGAGCTGCCATATCTCTTCTCTCCTCTCTTTTCTCCTCTCTGTCCGCACCTCTGGTTCTTTGCCTTAAGATAACAGGGATATGGCCTGTCCTTTACACCATGTGTCGCTATATCTGTTCTCTATTATACACAATATCGGTTTTTATTCAACCGATTGGAACGCTGTATATACACTATAAAGTAGGTTAAACTGTTGATATCGTGTATGAAACGGGGTGAACACATGACTGAACACAACGCAAAGGAAATTGGCCTGCGTCTCCGCCGCCAGCGGGAAGCTCTTGGCTATAGCCGGGAACGGCTGGCTGAACTTTCTGAAATATCCAATTCTTTTCTCTCAGATATTGAGCGCGGTGACCGGGGATTTTCCGTTGCCTTGCTTGGAAGACTCTCCCGTGTGCTGGGGCTCTCCGCTGACTATATCCTGTTTGGAACAGAACAGGCCACAGATATCAGCGACATCACAGACATGCTTTCCGGTCTGGATGGGAAGTATATTCCTAAACTCAAGGAACTTCTGGGTGCCTATCTTAAAACGATTACACTTGCTGAAAAACAGAATGATTAATGCAAAAAGCTGCCGCTGTATGAGCAGCTTT
>JAETTS010000685.1 GCA_021769025.1 Enterocloster bolteae | reverse complement strand
CCCTTGCATCAGACCACAGAGAAAATCTCTTGCAGAGAGGACTGAATGATGAAGTCATTGTCACTCTGCAATATCGAACGACACCAATGATAGGATTTCATGCCATTGCAGAAGAATTGGCAAATGAAGGACATCAATTGTTCGGTGTTCCAGGCTTTTACACTGATGATGATGGCCGGTGGATGCTAAATGCTGTTCGGCGTGGCATCATGATACCTTGCCGAGATCGGTTTGGTCGAATTGAACGTATTCATGTCCGCATTGACAACGAGCGACGTGGTAAGTTCCGTCCCTTATCCAGTGTAGATAAACTGAATGGATGCGCAACAGAGAACTGGTGCCATTTAGCAGGGCCCGTAAAGGAGAACATCCTGCTGATTGAAGGATACATGAAGGCAGATATCGTCCATCACCTCACAGGAGAAACTGTTTTGGCGGTTCCTGGTGTTACGGGCCTTCATCATCTGGAAGATGCCTTAAATGGCCTTATCCAGAATGGCACGAAGCATGTGATGACCTGTTTTGATATGGACTATCTGAAAAACTGGCATGTGGAAGGGGCCTACGCCAAACTAGTAGAACTCCTATCCACAATGAGCATCACATTTGGGACATACCTATGGCATCCAGAATTCAATGGGCTGGATGACTATGTCTGGGGGTTTTGCTTAAATGGGGGAACAACTCAACACAGTAACCTTGTTGAACTGAGCACCTACAAAAAGACTGCATCATAATTTGGAGACAATTACAATAAAATGCGCATTCTGGTTGTAAATGTGCATTCACATCCGTGTAATAATTTGTAATTTGATAAAGGAGTGATTCTCATGCTATTCGCTATTGACCATGGCAATTCGGCCATCAAAACACCACATTTTGTATTTACCTCTGGACTGGTTGACTCTCCCGTGCGTCCTCTGATCGAGACGGATGTGCTGGAGTATGGGGGCAAGTTTTGGACCCTTTCTGGGCAGCGCATCGCCTTTATGCGGGACAAAACTAAAGATGAGCGCTTTTTCGTTCTCACACTGTTTGCTATTGCAAAGGAGCTTCAGAAGGAAGAGTGCTGCTCCACCACAGTGGATGCAGATTTGGCTGTAGGCCTGCCACCTGAGCACTATGAACTGCGGCACAAATTTGGTGCATACTTTCAGAAGGGAACTGTGGAGTTCGTATTCAACAACACCCCTATCAGCATGAACATTAACCAGGTGATGGTCTATCCTCAGGCCTATGCTGCAGTAGTGTCTCGCGCAACGGAATTGAAAGAGATGCCCCGAACCTTTACCATTGACATTGGAGGGTTCACAACCGACGTTCTCCTGCTCCGTAAGTCTAAGCCAGACATGCAATTCTGCCGAAGTTTGGAGATGGGAGTGATTTCCATGTCCAATGACCTTATTGGCAAGGTTAGCGCCCTCTATGATATCCGAATTGAGGATGACCATAT
>JAETTS010000684.1 GCA_021769025.1 Enterocloster bolteae | reverse complement strand
CATGTGTGTCGCCGTGGTCAAATGCGCACTGCCCATTCTGCTGGTTTCCATGGTTCTGGGAATCCTGGGACACGGTGTTCAGACCCGGTTTAATATTAGTTTTAAACTTTTAAAGCCGAAATTGAGTAAATTAAACCCGATTAACGGCCTGAAAAAGATGTTCGGCATAAAAAAGCTGGTAGATCTGGCCAAGAATCTGATAAAGATTGCACTGCTGCTGGCTTTGTTGTATAATCTGTTAAAGGAGGATCTGGTTCAGATCGCCCGGATGAACGATATGAATCTTTACGCGTCGTCGGGGCATATGCTGGAACTGGTGATGGATCTGGTGGTGAAGGTGTGTATCGCCTTTGCCGTCGTTGCGTTTTTTGATTTCCTTTACCAGAGATGGGAACACAAGAACAACCTTAAGATGACCAAACAGGAAGTAAAGGAAGAGTACAAGAACACCGAAGGAAATCCGGAGATCAAGGGAAGAATCCGGAGAATCCAGCGCCAGATGGCTATGACCCGCATGATGCAGCAGGTTCCCGAAGCCGATGTTATCGTAAGGAACCCGACCCACTTTGCCGTGGCCCTTAAGTACGATCCCGACAAGATGGGAGCCCCCATGGTGCTGGCCAAGGGCCAGGATCATCTGGCTCTTCGGATCGTGCAGGTGGGGGAGGAGAACGGAGTGTTCATCACGGAGAACAAGCCCCTTGCCAGGGCATTGTACGCTTCCTGTGAGGTGGACCGGGAGATTCCGGCGGAGTTTTACGGGGCAGTGGCGGAACTTCTTGTGTATATTTACAGAATCAACCACCGGGAAGATATGTTCAAATAGCGCCGAGGCGCACGCGGGCCGTTAACCTGACGGTTGGCGGCAAGTGAGAAATGAATGGAGTTTTGTACATGAAAAGATTTCTGAGCTATTCCATTGTACTGTTTGTACTGACAATTATTCTGTTATTGATCATACCGCTTCCGGAAGCTATGGTGGACGTGGCCATTATTGTCAACATGTCCCTGTCCCTGATGATCCTGATCATCACCATGACAATCAAGGACGCCCTGGAATTTTCCATATTCCCGTCCCTTTTGCTGATCACCACCCTGTTCCGATTAGGTATCAATGTATCTACTACCAGGAACATTCTTACCAGCGGCGGTTCGTCGGGAAAGATCATCAAGGCCTTCGGTGATTTCATTCTCCAGGGCAATGTTGTGGTGGGTATTGTCATCTACATGATCATCGTGCTGATGCAGTTTCTTGTTATCACAAAAGGCGCGGAGCGTGTATCTGAGGTTGCAGCCAGATTTACCCTGGACGCCATGCCCGGCAAGCAGATGGCTATTGACGCGGACTTAAACTCAGGCCTTATCGACGAGCAGGAAGCCAAGATGCGGCGTGAGAAGATCCAGCGGGAGGCTGACTTCTACGGATCCATGGACGGTGCCACCAAGATCGTAAA
>JAETTS010000683.1 GCA_021769025.1 Enterocloster bolteae | reverse complement strand
AAGTAAATAGCGCCGCCTCACGCCCCATGATAAGTGTCGCCACCGGAAAGCAGAGCATGCCGCCGAGAATTCCTGTTCCCGTCATCTCGCCAAGGTAAGTAAGCCACAGCCTGCCAGTCTTTTTATAGACCATCGCACACAAAAATGCACCTACCATGCTGCCGGGAAATGCCAGCAGGCTTCCAGTTCCCATCAGGTTACGTATAAGGGATGCACTAAAAGCTGTCATCACCCCGCAGACAGGGCCCAGAAACACTGCACATACTACATTAACCAGATGCTGAACCGGATAGCATCTGGATGCGCCAATAGGAACCGCAAAGCCTGACATTGCCACCGTCAGAGCCGTCAGCATGGCCGCTGCTGCTATCTTTTTTACTGCTATCTTCAAAATATTCTCTCCTTTCCCTGCATGACTGCCACTGTTTTCCAGCCTTTCATCCGTCTGTAACGCTTCATTCATCGAAAATGCTGACAATCTCACCGTCAAGAATACGATTCATATTTTTAACTGCACAGAAATTTCCGCACATTGAGCAGGTATCCTCCTTCTCTGGCTGTGACTGCGCCCGGTAATGCCTGGCTTTCCCCGGGTCAATGGCAAGGGAAAACATCGTTTCCCAGTCTAATCTCTTCCTGGCCAGGTTCATTTCATGATCCCAGTCTGCCGCACACGGAACGCCCTTCGCGAGATCGGCCGCATGCGCTGCAATTCGGGAAGCAATGATTCCCTCCTTCACATCATCAACATTCGGAAGTCTCAAGTGCTCAGCCGGTGTCACATAGCAAAGGAATGAAGCCCCATATGCCGCTGCCATTGCACCTCCGATCGCTGCTGTGATGTGGTCATAGCCGGGCGCGATATCTGTCACCAGAGGGCCAAGCACATAGAAAGGGGCCCCCTTACAGATTTCCTTCTGAATCCTCATATTCGCTTCAATCTGGTTTAAAGGCATATGACCTGGCCCTTCAATAATGACCTGGACATCTTTTTCCCATGCCCGTCTTGTAAGCTCGCCTAAAGTCACGAGTTCCTCGATCTGCGAAATATCTCCGGCGTCCTCGATACATCCCGGACGGCAGGCATCGCCGAGGCTCAATGTCACGTCATATTCCCGGCAAATATCCAGAACCTCATCAAAATGTTCATAGAATGGATTCTCTTCCCCTGTCATTTCCATCCAGGCAAACAAGATGGAACCACCCCGGGAAACAAGATTCATTAAACGCCGGTTCGCTTTAAACCGGTTCGCTGTAGCACGGTTGATCCCGCAGTGGATTGTCATAAAATCCACACCATCCTCTGCATGCATTTTCACAATATCCAGCCATTCCTTTGTCGTGATACTCTTTAGCGCTTTGTGGTAATAGACGACCGCATCATAGATCGGCACTGTACCGATCATAGCCGGGCATTCCTCTGTGAGCCGCCTGCGGAACCGTCTGGTATTGCCAAACG
>JAETTS010000682.1 GCA_021769025.1 Enterocloster bolteae | reverse complement strand
CGAAGAGGGCCATGGAGAATCAGACATTATATGTGCTGAAAACAGAAGAAGGCATTGCAGGAGCCATAATTATCGATCATACTCAGCATTCGGAATATAAAAAGATATCCTGGACTCAGCAGGTTCCGGATGAAAGCGTTATGACGATGCACACGGTTGTGGTAGCTCCTGATTATAGAGGCAGGGGATTTGGAGAAAAACTGGTGCGGTTTGGGATTGATCTTTGTAAAAATTCCGGTGCGAAGACAATCAGGCTGGATACACATTACAAGAATGTCCCAGCCAGACGTTTGTATGAAAAATGTGGTTTTGTAAGTCTTGGATGTCATAAGGCGTTTGTAGATGGGGGGATTCAGGAATTTGATGTGTTTGAGTATAATTTTTTCAGCAGATAGAATCTATTTCCGTTTTGCCAGATGAAACACAACCAGAAGCCCCCCATAGCACATACACAGAACCCCGATATGGAGGGCCGTGGACACAAAAAGTCCCAGGCTGTCGAAACCGTCCCACAAAGAAAAAACCGCATAGTAAATCCCGATGGAGATGATCAGGAAAGCCGTTGGCTTGACGATCATCTCCATTGCATTCCAGGAAAATGAAACCAGCCGTTTGAGAGAGGTGAGGTGAAGGAAAGCCAGCAAAAGCTCACTGGCTAACATCCCCCAAAGATAGGCCATAATACCGAAACGCGGAATGCCTACCAGAACGAAGGCCAGACGCAGAACCAGGGCTGTAATATTTTGTAGAAACGTAGTGGTAGTTTTCCCAAGTCCGTTTAGGATACTGCCCATAGTGGTGGCAAGATAGAGAAACGGACACAACCATGCCAGAATCTGTATGAAGGAACCAGCGGAAGCGTCGTGGAACACACCGACGCCCAGTTCCGGACCGAACAAGATGAACACGCCGATGCACAGAATTCCCATATATAGGCTGTAGCGCAGAGACATGGCGATGGTCTGGGAGATACGGGATTCATTTCCACCCGCCTGGGCCTCTGCAACCGTGGGAAGAAGGAGTACAGCCATGGAGTTGGTGATGGCGGAGGGGAACAGGATAAAAGGCATCGCCATACCAGTCAGCACGCCATAGATGCTGAAAGCCTCTTCTGTGGAGAGGCCATAGGCTCCTAAGCTGCTGGGGATCCAGATGGCTTCCGCGCTGGAAAGAATATTTAACACCAGCCGGTTGCCCATCAAAGGAAGAGCCAGAGCCATGAGAGGAACGGCTGTTTCGTCGAAGGCAGCCAGAGGAGAAGATGTCGCGATGCTTTTGTGATCAGATGAAGAGTGGCGGGAAACAGGGAATGGTTGTTGCCTGGCCCAATTTTTTTCTGCTTTCGGTGTAAAAAGACAGAAGCAGAACACAGAAAAAAAGCAGGCGGCCATTTCACCGATTAAATGGCCGGTCACTGCCAGTTGCACAGTAATCGTCCTGCCTTGCTCCATCAGAATATCGG
>JAETTS010000681.1 GCA_021769025.1 Enterocloster bolteae | reverse complement strand
CTATAGGGCGTCTGGTTGGGCTTTAAGCTGGATGCCTGGGGATGGGTCAGAAGCTTGTGGTTTGTATGAATCAAATCCCTGGTTTTTAACAGTACCTCCTCGTAAGTCTCCACCATAACCACCTGCTCTACGTTTTCTCCCCATTTTTCTGCTGCCCGGTCATTGTTGGTGACCAGAATACATTTACCTAAATCAAACATTGTATCCCCTCCTGGTTATTATTATTTGCTGATTTCTTTAACATCTCTTTAATATATTACATCAAATTACAAATTCCGTCAATTTATCCCGCGCACCATAAGCCTATGCTTTCCCAAATTATATATACAAAAATGTAATTCCTGTAAAAGGTGCTGCAAAGCCATCGAAATCCATCAATTGCTGTTGCAGCACCCTGAGTCAAAGGCAATATTCTTATAGGTAGTTCCGTGAATACTATTTACTGAAATATCCGTGATACAGCTGGAAAAAATTGTCTGCCGTACAGCCCTCACCGCCGGAGAACTCCACCACATCCCCGGGCAGCTTCTTAAGCTTCACTATGTGCTCCTTTACATACGGCTCATAGATTCCCAGGAACGCCTTTGTCTTCTTCTCCTGGGCCAGCCTGCTCTTTCTGGCAGCCGTAGCCTCCTCGTCATAGGCATTGACACACTTAAGGATATAATATCTTCCGCCCTGCTCCAGAATTCCGCTGACCTGGTCCTGCTCCAGCTCAAATGCAGCTCTTTCAAGGCCATCCATATCCTTTTTCCATTCCAGCGTTCTGTCTGTCCTGCTGTCCTTTGAATATTTGGCTGCAATAGCCCCAAAATCCGCTTTCTCTGCCTGGGCCAGGGCCAAAACATTCTCTGCCTCAGCCCTTGAATCCAGCTCAATCTGCTGAATGCCTATGACCTTAGCCTCCGCGTCGCTGACTTCCAGATTCTCGTTTTTGGTCAGCTCTGCCACCAGCTTATCCGCACGGTAGTATTGGCAGTACAGGTCGTACACCTCATCCTCGGATACATCCATAAACCTGCGGTCCTGTTCCGACAGATTTCTGTAATATTCCTGGGCCAGGGACTTAAGAGAATCCTTTTCCTGGCTTGTAAGCTCAATTCCCTGTTCGTCCGCCATCAAATTGGTGGCTGCCAGCTCAATCAGGAACTGCTCCACCTGGTCCATCAGCTTGTCCTCGAATGTATCACCGTTCTCGTCCGCTTTGACAGACCAGAGCTCACTGGTATATATATTCTGGTAACGGTTGCGCTCCGTAATGGCAATCACCATCATCTGCCCCTTGGTATACTCCTTGTCCACTGTCCTGGAGCCGGTTGTGGCAGCTGCCTTCCTTGAACATCCCGTCAAAACAGCCATCGCCAGGACGGCTGCCAGACACAGGCCCACGGCCCCTTTCCATCTCTTCCCCCGCACCTTGTATATCCTGCTTCTGTCCACTGTCACACTCCTCTCACAGCAGCCC
>JAETTS010000680.1 GCA_021769025.1 Enterocloster bolteae | reverse complement strand
GACGGCAAAATCACCATTGATGTGCAGGCCAGCGGTGTCCTTGGCTCAGAGAATGACGTGCTTGACGCTATGCTGGGCGGAGGCGGAACCATTGACATGTCCCGTATTTCCGCATTTGCACTGACAAGCTATGGCGGACAGAAATCCATGCTGTTGTCCCTGCCATATACGTTTGTAAGCCGTGACCACTTCTGGAATTTTGCCAACTGTGATCTGGCCCAGGATTTTTTGATGGAGTCTCAGGAAAACGGCTCTGGGGTGAGAGGGCTTTTCTACGGTGAGGAGGGCTTCCGCCATTTCTTTACCAAGGATGCCATTACCGGCATTGAGGATTTAAAGGGCATGAAGCTGAGGGTGTCCAATGACCCTGTCATGAACGGGCTGGTAGAGGGGCTTGGGGCATCTCCTACAGTTGTATCTTTCGGAGAACTGTACTCTGCACTGCAGACCGGCGTGGTGGACGGAGCGGAACAGCCTATCGCCAACTACAAATCCAATGCGTTCCAGGAAGTGGCGCCTACTATGATTCTGGACGGGCATACCTTAGGCGCGGTACAGGTGATTATCACCGATGAGGCATGGGGAAATTTAACCGAGGATCAGCAGGCAATCCTTATGGAGGCCGGAGCATACGCTTCTGCTCAGAACCGGGCCAATTCCGAGAACAAGGAAAAGGAAGTTCTGGATGGCCTAAAGGCGGAGGGGATTAACATCGTGGAAGTAAGCGATATCACTCCGTGGCAGGAGGCTACCAAGAAGGTTATCGAAGACAATACCAAAGGGTATGAGGATCTATACCAGAGTATCCTGGATCTGCAGTAATTTGTCCGGGCACAGAGAAAGACCATTGCTCTGTGCCCGTTGTGATTATAATAAGGAGGTTTTTCTATGCCAGAGATTTTTAAAACCATTGATAAAATAAAACCGGCATATGATTATACATACAAGGTGGTTTTGACTGTCTGCAAGCTGCTTCTGATTGTGGATATTCTGATTACCACCATGGCGGTGGCAGGCCGCTACGTTGTGTTTATTCCCGACCCGGCCTGGAGCGAGGAAGTGGTGCTGACCTGCATGTCCTACATGGCTGTGCTTGCCGCTGCCCTTGCCATCCGAAAGGGAACCCATATCCGCATGACGGCCCTGGATCCCTTTCTTCCAAAGGGACTGGTGAAGTTTTTGGATATTCTGGCGGATTTGGCGGTTCTGGCGTTGTCTCTGATTATGATTGTGGTGGGATGGCGGTATGCCGTAGGCCTGGGGGCAAAAGGCACCTATGTAAGCATGCCCAAGGTATCCAGGTTCTGGATGTATTTTCCGGTTCCTTTAGCAGGCGTCGCCATGTTGATTTTTGAGCTGGAAGCAGTATATAATCATATAAAAGGATTTTTTGTAAAGGAGGAGGTGCAGGTATGAGTGTAGATTCTATGGCGATTCTGATTTTGTTGGGAAGCTTTTTTGTCATG
>JAETTS010000679.1 GCA_021769025.1 Enterocloster bolteae | reverse complement strand
TATGTCGATCGTTTCATAATTAGTCGTACCATACATGTATAAAAGCCTCAGAGTTGATCCATTTGGTATGGATAATGTTCCTTCCTCTGATACGTCAACAATGAAATAGGTAAGGTGTACTCCTTTTTGGCCACTACTATACATGGTATAACAACAACCATCAAGAAATAAAATCTTATTGTCATTAAGAACAATTGGCACTGGTTTTGAGGCTATGTCAGCAGAAGTACTCCACATTGCAAAAGAATCGCTCGACACCGATAGGTCCGGTATATTCACATACGCATATCCATCCATTTTCTTACAAGTTATCGTTGCAGTCAGGATCGCATTATTATTTGTCTTTTTACATGAATAAGCAACACGAACCAATAGATCCACTCCATTAACTTTTACATGCTCTGCATTGTAACTATTTATACTAAGCTCGCTACTGCCTAAAACCGCAAGGCTTTCGCTGCTTTCCGGATCGCCCAAACTCTCCCTGACATCCACAAACGTCCCGGCCGGAATCTTCCCTTCCGCCGCATACATCTCCTGCAAACTCCCATTGGTCACTTTGGCAGACCCTCCGCCAATGCCTTTTGCTGTCAGCATAATCTCCCTCCTTTACGTTCTCTTAATCGTCAGCAATACCGGAATATCCACCGCAGGCACCTCCCCCAGAGCCGTCAGTACGTTGGATCTGCTGGAACCCATGGGAAGGATCGCTCCCCAGGCCTCGGCCTGCTCCTGGGTGCAGTCGATTGGCTCTATGTTTAGGTTATAGGTTTCTGAGGGATAGGTTTCCTCGAAGCTGTAGGTTTTGGTTTCCGGGTTCCAGGTATCTACCTGCAGGGTGGCCGGAAGCTGCTGCTCCCGTTTGCTGTACCGATTATCGGCCTGTTCTATCGTTAAGGTACCCGCATCGCTCACCGCCACTTCCACCTTCTCTGCGTTTGCGGTTTTGGTGGTAAGGTGATACTCGCTGGAAAATCCCGGAGCATTTGCCTCTGTAGGGATCCGTTCTCCTTTTTCTGCCTGGAACTGTGCTACCAGGTAGAGGATTTCCCCCAGATCCGGATCTTCTGCGTACACACCGATTTGATACAGCGTGTATTCGGTTTCTAACCCCCGGTTGTTTACTTCTACGGGTATGGTCAGTGTGGCTCCTTCTCCTGTTTTGGGGTAAAGCAAGTCTTTCAGTTCCAACTCCTGCATGGGGTCTGTAATGGCCTGCAAGTTTTCCAGCTGGCTTGCCGCCACCCTGCCTGCGCCGGACTCTGCCCGAACCAGCTTCAAGGGATTGCCGGAATTCGGAAGTTTCTGGTCCAGCGTCAGGCCTGCGTTTGTTTTTATCATGATATAGTCCATAAATTATGCCTCCCTGATGGTTTCCTGTTTTCGCTGACAGAGCGCTGCTCCGCTGAAGCTGCGGCACTCCGCCTGATATTCCTTTTGAACCGGCTGTGTCTCTAAGTGATAAAT
>JAETTS010000678.1 GCA_021769025.1 Enterocloster bolteae | reverse complement strand
GAGAGTGGGATAAACGAAACTGTAAACTGGCTGGATTCATGTATTGTTTGTGCCGAAAAGGCAGGAACGACGCAAGGAGGGCATGCCGCTTCGGCATGTCTGGAAGTTTGAAACAAAAGAAATCCATGTAGATAAGGAGGGCATGGACATTTACGGAGTTGTCCATATCCCTTCCGGAACAGAAGAAAAGATGCCGGTGGTCATTATGTCCCATGAGCTGGGCGCGATCTTGGACAGGGTAAAAGGCTATGGGGAAGCACTGGCAAAAGAAGGCTATGTGACCGTCTGCTTTGATTTCTGCGGCGGCGGGTGGGGGAGCCGGAGTGACGGGGAACTGCTGGATATGTCAGTCCTGACCGAGAAGGCAGACCTGGAGTCTGTTCTGGAAGAAGTAAAACAATGGGACTTTGTGGATACCGATTCCATTTACCTGATGGGAAACAGCCAGGGAGGGCTTGTCACCGCGCTTACGGCATCTGAACACAGGGAGGAAATCCGGGCAGTGATTATAATCTATCCGGCATTCAGCATTTATGATGACGTCCATGGAATGTTTGACTCACCGGACGAAATTCCGGAAACCCACAGTCTGCTGGGGCTCAGACTTGGGAACCGGTATTTTGCTGACATATGGGATCTGGAACCTTATGAACGGATCAGGGAATATAGGAAAGATATTCTTTTGATACACGGCGACAGGGATTCTGTCGTGCCAGTCTCTTATTCTGATAAGCTGGCGGAAACCATAGACCATGTAGAATACCATGTGATCCGTGGAGCAGACCACGGTTATCTGGGAGCAGATTTTGAACTGGCGGTTTCCTATATCCTGGATTTTCTCAACGCAGAACAAGCGGCGGTGTTTTGAAAAGAAAGCATCTGTAAAAACAGCAGGAAACAGAATTGATTTATGGAGGTGCAGAAATGAAAACAAGACAGTTGGGAGAATTAACCGTATCGGAAGTGGGTATGGGATGTATGGCGTTTTCGCACGGCTATGGAAAAATCCCGCCGGAGCAGTACAGCTGCGAAGCCATACGCAATGCTTATCAGCATGGCTGTACGCTGTTTGACACGGCGGAGATCTACAGCCCGAACCTTGCGGGGATTGGGCATAATGAGCGCATTGTGGGAAAAGCGCTGAAAGATGTGAGAAGGGACGTGGTGCTGGCAACCAAGCTGTTTCTGGACAGGCCGGAAGTCAAAAAGGAAGGATCTGTATATAAAGCAGTCCGCAGGCATCTGGAGGATTCCATGGACCGCCTTCAGACGGACATGGTTGACCTTTATTATCTTCACCGGACAAGCGGCGGCGTAAGGATAGAGGATGTTGCCGAGGCGATGGGGCTCTTGATCGAGGACGGTCTGATCCGGTGATGGGGTTTATCCCAGGTGGATGTGGACGTTATTGACCGGGCGCAGAATGTCACGCCGTTAAGCGCGATCCAGAATATCTATTCCATGGTGG
>JAETTS010000677.1 GCA_021769025.1 Enterocloster bolteae | reverse complement strand
AGGAGAGAAAAAATCATGCTGGAATTTCCCCCAAATACTTATATGCTGGAATATCAGGACGGCGCCTACCTCTGTAACGGAACGAAACGAGTAGAAGCGCCGCTGAATTTGGAGACCCTTGAGGAGGCTGTCAGGCAATGCCCGAAACTACAGATAGTCTCCCTGGATGATGCCCTGTTTGGGGATGAGTGCTTTCCCGTTCTGGCACGGATTCCCAAGCTGAACATGCTGGCTCTGCTGCGGGGCAGACAGATTGCCGGGCATGGGCTGGAACTGTTAAAAGACCTTCCGCTCAAAGACTTGTTTTTGCAGCGGACCGCCCTGGATGATGAGGGACTGGCCCAGGCTGCGCAGATTAAAAAACTGGAGCATATTTACATAGCTGCCTGTCATCAGGTCACCGCTGAGGGACTGCTGGCAATTTCCTGGAGGGATAAGCTGCAGGTCAGCGATGGCGACATGCAGGATGAAGAAGGGCTGGCGGGGCTGTTTACAGAGGCGGAGCGTAAGGCTTATGAGGATGCCCGTACCTACAAAATCATGAAAAACAGGATTTCTCTGGACAATCCTGAACTGCAGGCTCCCATCCATGCGCTGCTGGAATTCTTTGACGGCATGAACCAATGGGAACGGATGGCAGAGCAAAAAGGTTACGGCAGCCAGGCGGATATTGATGCGTTGTTTGCCAGACAGGTGAGCTGGACTCCCCGTCCTGGCTGGCGTCCCATCCATCTTTCATGGAGAAGAGGCGGGACTTATACGGATTATTATCTGGTTGCTGGTGAACGGGTCACAAAAATCAAATTTTGGCTTTATGCAGAGCAGGGAATTTTCTATTATCGTTATTTAATGCGTCTGATTGACGGCAAATGGATGATTGATAACGCCCAGTGCTGCCGGGAGGGGCACTGGTCATTTTGCGGGCTGTAACCCGGACGGACAGCGCATGGATTCATGAAAGGAGAAAATTTATGAAATTTGAAATCATTCCAAAATCAGATATTATTCCATCCTATGACCCTAACGCAGTAGCCGTAAAGTACATTGAAGACAATTCTCATGGTGAACAATACGAGGAAGATGAAATTACGCCGGACTTGATCTCTAAGATATTACACGAGGTACCTAAAGGGATCGAAATCATTTTGTATCTGGACCCTGATGGAGAAGGACGCTGTGGCTGCCTGGAAGTAGTATCAGATGGGGATTGGCTGTCTCTTTGCTATGACTATAACGAGACAGAAACCTATTTTTGCTACAATTCGGAGTTTGCTGATACCGTGGCGCAGCTGGAAGAAGTTGATTTGAGAGATGAAAATGTATATAGCCCCATCGACTATGACGGTCAAATCCCCGTTCCAAAATGTCAGGCCATCACGGATATGGATGCCGGTGTGAAAGCCATTGAGTATTTCATCAGAACTGGAATGCGTTATCCGGGAATTGACTGGGGATATTGTCCTTAATC
>JAETTS010000676.1 GCA_021769025.1 Enterocloster bolteae | reverse complement strand
AACTCCAGCCTGAATGTCATGTATGATACCGTTGCCCGCTCCATGACCAACGGAGTCATGGGCAACACTCCCTGGTGTAAGCTGGATAAAGTAAAGTTTCTGTGCCCGGTTCCCGGATATGACCGGCATTTTGCCATCACCGAATAGTTTGGCATTGAAATGATTACCGTACCTATGACTCCCGAAGGCCCGGATATGGATATTGTGGAAGAACTGGTGGCATCGGATGAAGCGATTAAAGGAATCTGGTGTGTTCCCAAGTACTCCAACCCTCAGGGGATCTCCTACTCTGATCAGGTGGTGCGCCGCTTTGCAAGGCTGAAGCCGGCGGCTGCGGATTTCCGTATCTACTGGGACAATGCATATACCATTCACCACCTGTATGATCTGGACCAGGATCATCTGATTGAGATTCTGGCGGAGTGCAAGAGAGCCGGCAATCCGGATCTGGTGTATAAGTTTGCCTCCACATCCAAGATCAGTTTCCCAGGTTCCGGCATCGCTGCCATTGCCGCATCCCAGAATAACCTGGTGGACATCAAAAAACAGCTTCGGATTCAGACCATCGGACATGACAAGGTGAATCAGTTGCGCCACGTAAGGTTCTTCGGCGGGATCCATGGCATGGTGGAGCATATGAGGCTTCATGCAGACATATTAAGACCTAAGTTTGAGGCGGTAAACCGTATTCTGTCCAGAGAACTGGATGGACTTGGAATCGGAACGTGGACTACGCCCAAGGGCGGTTATTTCATGTCTTTCGACTCTTTGGATGGCTGTGCAAAAGCCATTGTGGCCAGATGTAAGAAGGCAGGTCTTGTGATGACTGGGGCCGGTGCCACATACCCTTATGGAAAAGACCCTCATGACAGCAATATCCGCATTGCCCCTTCTTATCCGCCTCTTGAGGATTTGGAACTGGCTATGGAGCTTTTTGCGCTGTGTGTGAAACTTGTAAGTATCGATAAATTGCTGTCAGGGATGAAAGAATAAGAATGATTGAAAACATATGGAGAAAATTAGCCAACCCGGAATCGGTCAGCTACGTCTTTTTTGGCGTGCTGACGACCCTGGTTGACTGGGGCAGTTACCGGTTATTCCGTGTTGCAGGGATAGACTATCGGTGGGCGACAGCCTTCAGCTGGGCTGCGGCGGTGGTGTTCGCCTTTATAACCAACAAGCTGATTGTATTTCGCAGCATGGAGATGAGGCTCAGCCGGCTGTGGAAAGAATTTGCATCGTTTGTCACATGCCGGCTGGCCACAGGAGCGCTTACCATGGTGATCATGGTATTGGCGGTGGATGTCCTGCATTGGAATGAATATGTGGGAAAAGTATTGGTATCTGTGATTTCCCTGGTATTAAACTACGTCCTTAGTAAATGGATTATATTTAGGAAGAAAGCGCATGATGGAGCTTAAATCATATGGAACATGATGATATAAAAGAAATGACAAGGGAGATGGAGG
>JAETTS010000675.1 GCA_021769025.1 Enterocloster bolteae | reverse complement strand
TAATCAGTTCTGTGCACTACAAAGACGGCTACCTCATGGCATCCCTCTAGCATAATGGCATGTAAGTGTGCAGTGTGTGATCAACAGATCCCCCTTAAGGAAATGCATTTTCTAGTTGAGCAGGAGGATTTGGTTGTCAATCCTCCAGTTTCTTGCATGAAGCTAACATCACAGAAAGGTTAGTAAATGGTCAAAGAAATGAACAACTGGATGAGACCTAGGAGAGTGTCTGGATAATTTGGAGAGTGGTTAAATTGGTTTGACTGGGATTATGGTTAGATATCAGGACAACCTGCCCTTGATGCTTCATTCATCCTACCTTAGGCTGCTTGGTACACGGATTTTCATACTGGCTTCCCCACAGAACCTTGTTGTTTCCTTAATGGACTCTTCCAGTGCAATCTGTTCCCATAGAAGCTCCCTGTTCTCATGCCGTGCTCTCTGGGCATTGTTCTTCAGCTCAAACAACTCAGTTAGGAGGGGGCAGAAGCTGCGGCTGAGACACAAAGAAAAAATGGTGACTCCCAGCCAGTCTCCAACTTCCTCCCACGTCTCCAAGTCCATTACTCCTTCTAGGGTCCTGATCTGAAGAGAGTCCCAGATTATAGTCCAAGTCCACAGTAGCCATGGAGCATGACCTAGAGACAGGTCAAATGGAGAAAAGAGCCACATTCCAGAAGACTCAGGGCACTTCTCAAAAACCTGACACCATTGATTCAAGTTTTTCCCAGAAGAGGACTTAATCCCCATGTGTGCTTATTTGTCCATTTTATTAGAATGTCGCTTGAGGGCAATCTTTCTGTGTCCTGTGTGTCCTAGAGCCTTCCTTAGACACAGGCTTCCTGGTCTGCTTCAAACACTAAAAAGCCTGATCCTCACTTTACTTCAAAGATAAGAATGGGCTGACACATGCTGTGCCCTGTGCTGGGGTCACAACCTTGTAAGTTACTCACCAGTACCAGTCATTTTCCAGTGTGAGGTGTGTACATTTGACCAAAGCTCTATTGACCTGCTCGCTCATTTTCTTCATGTCGGTCATCACTTCCTCGTGCTGCATCATGAGCATCTCGGACTCAAACTTGTTCCTGTGACAGGGCGTGGTCCAAGGATCAAATAACATTATGAATGAAGGATTCAAGAATTACATGAATTCAGACTGAATCCTGAACTACCCCAGCCTAGGACATGCCACGCCCTTGCTTCTTGGTACTGGGTCATTTGATATTTATTAAGTTTATTATTGTGAACACGGAGACAGCAGTGCCAGGAAACAGAAGGAGGGAGCTGATTTGCTTGAGCTCCCTGAGGGGGTTTGAAGGAATAGACTAGCTTGCCAAGAACATTCGAGGACCCTGTGTCACAATCCAGGCTCCAACTTAAGCCCATGAAGAGTATTCTCCTGTTCTTAGGTAACAATTCTCAATCATAGAATCTATTGCTACATGAAAACCCAAAGGAACATGAACAGTA
>JAETTS010000674.1 GCA_021769025.1 Enterocloster bolteae | reverse complement strand
GAGAGCATGGAATTTCACAGCGACCACTTCCGGATCAATGGAAGGTACGGGCGTGTGCTTTATATGCAGGATTATGCCAGCTATGTAAAAGACGATATGGTATCAGAACTGTGTGACCTGAGCCGGGACCTGATGCTGTCTATTGACATTCTGCCAGTGCCGACCGATGAAGCGGTGAGGGAGATCCAGAACAAGCTGCTTGGTGTGGAGACCAACGTGACGAACTGGCAGAGGCGGCAGAATGCCAACAATAACTTCTCTGCGGTGGTTCCTTATGACATGGAGCTTCAGAGGAAAGAGACAAAAGAAATGCTGGAGGATTTAACGACCAGGGACCAGCGGATGATGTTTGGGCTTCTGACGATGGTACACATGGCAGAGACCAAAGAGCAGCTGGATTCAGATACGGAGACTCTTTTTTCTGTGGCAAGGAAACACCTCTGCCAGCTCTCCACCCTGAAGTGGCAGCAGGCAGACGGTTTGGATACCGTGCTTCCATATGGGCTTCGGAAGATCAATGCCCTGCGTACCCTGACAACAGAGTCCACTGCGGTGCTGATCCCATTCCATACACAGGAGATCATGCAGCCTGGGGGCATCTATTACGGGCAGAATGCGGTCAGCAAAAATATGCTGGTGGCAGACCGCAGGAGGCTTCTGAATGGCAACTCATTCCGCCTTGGCGTCAGCGGATCCGGTAAGAGCTTCTCCGCAAAGGAAGAAATCGTGGACCTGGCCCTGTCTACGGAGGACGATATCCTGATCCTGGATCCGGAGTCTGAGTTTGGTTCCCTCGTGGAAGCGTTAAACGGTGAAGTTATTAAAATCTCGGCTACCTCGGATACCCATCTGAATGCCATGGATATGGATTCAGCGTATGGTAATGACAAGAATCCGCTGATCGAGAAATCAGAATTCATCCTGTCCCTGTTTGAACAGCTCGTGGGCGCTGGTAATCTCTCAGCCAAAGAGAAATCCATCCTCGACCGTTGTACGGCAGATGTTTACCGGGATTATATCCGCAATGGGTATCAGGGGCAGGTGCCGACATAAAAGGATCTTTACCGCCAGTTGATGCTCCAGCCGGAGGAAGAAGCCAGAGGGCTGGCATTGTCCTCGGAATTATTTATTAACGGAAGTTTAAATACCTTTGCGCAGCCGACCAATGTCAATACCCGGAACCGGATCATTGCGTATGACATCCGGGAGCTTGGAGAACAACTAATGCCCCTTGGCATGCTGGTCACTCTGGATTCCATTTTTAACCGTGTGATCCAGAACTGGAAGATGGGAAAGACAACCTGGATCTTTGCGGATGAGTTTTATCTGCTTTTCCGGTATGAGTATAGTGCCGACTTTTTCTATCGTCTGTATAAAAGAATCCGAAAGTATTCTGGCTTTGTGACCGGCCTGACGCAGAATGTGGAGGAACTCTTAAAATCTGATACCGCAAGGCTGATGTTAGCAAACAGTGA
>JAETTS010000673.1 GCA_021769025.1 Enterocloster bolteae | reverse complement strand
ATAAAATAAAATCAATCCTGTATCCGATCGCCGTCCGAAACCATGCGGCCCATGTAGTAGAATCCCCTGGACTCCTCCAGATACACGGGGACAATGGACCCTATGAGGGAGGCGTCCCCCGGAAAATGTACGATCGTGTTGTTGTCAAGTCTTCCCGTCACATACCCTGCGCTGTGGTCGTCCACGCTCTCAGCCAGCACGTCCTTTACCCTGTGAAGATCCCGCGCGCACACCCTTGCGGAGATGTCCTGCACCTCCTTTAACAGCCGGTCGAACCGGTCTTTGACCACATCCTCCGGCACCTGATCCTCCATAGCTGCCGCAGCCGTTCCTGTTCTCTTGGAATAGATAAAGGTAAATGCACTGTCAAACTCCACCTGTCTTACCACATCCAGGGTCTCTTCAAAATCACCTTCCGTCTCCCCAGGAAATCCTACAATAATGTCTGTGGTCAGAGAAATATCTGGCACAGCACAGCGAATCTTCTCTACTAATTCCAGGTACTGTTCCTTTGTGTATCGACGGTTCATCGCCTTCAAGATCCGGGTGCTTCCCGACTGCAGTGGAAGATGAAGGTGGGGGCAAATCTTGGGAATGGTTTTCATTGCCTGAATCAAATCGTCGGACAGATCCTTGGGATGAGATGTCATAAAGCGGATCCGTTCAATACCCTCGATCTCTGCCACCTGGGCTAAAAGCTGGGCAAAGGAAACCGGATTGTCCAGGTTCTTCCCATAGGAATTTACATTCTGTCCCAGCAGCATGACTTCCACCACGCCGTCCTCTGCCAACTTCTTTATCTCTTCTATGATATCCTCTGGGTTACGGCTTCTCTCCCGTCCTCTCACATAAGGGACAATGCAGTAGCTACAGAAATTGTTGCAGCCGAACATAATGTTCACACCGGATTTAAACGGATATTTCCGCTCTGTAGGCAGTTCCTCCACAATCCGGTCTGTGCCTTCCCACACATCCACCACCATCTTCTTCTGTTCCAGACGGTTTACAATCAGCTCCGCCAACTTAAAAATGTTATGGGTGCCAAAGATGATGTCTACGAAGCGGTAGCTTTTCCTTAATTTGTCCACCACCTCCGGCTCCTGCATCATGCACCCGCACAGGGCGATGATCATATGAGGATTCTTCTTTTTTAAAGTGTTTAAGTATCCAAGCCGTCCATAGACCCTAAGATTCGCATTCTCCCGAACTGTACATGTATTATACAGGACAAAATCCCCGTGCTCATCTGTCGTCTCCTCAAACCCGGCCTGCTCTAAGATCCCTAAAAGCTTCTCCGAGTCCCTTGCGTTCATCTGGCACCCGAATGTCTGGATGCAGGCTGTAGGGCGACGGCCCATGTCTTTCTCAAATTTCCGGACCCATTCCCGGCATTTGGCCATATAATAACATTGCCGGGCCGGTTCCTCTGTGGGGGGCTCTGAATTTATGTCAATCTGATCTAAATCAATTTCGTT
>JAETTS010000672.1 GCA_021769025.1 Enterocloster bolteae | reverse complement strand
ATGGTGCACATAGGAAGAAAAGTTCTTACAGGGAGAGAAACAGGGAGCCAGCTCTTCGTGAATGGGGTTCTCAAAGTGCAGCTGGGGACTTTTCCGGGCCATCCGATAGACTACAGCATCTGCATGCCTGGAGCCCTCCCAGTTTAGATAATTGCGTTGGATGTAGCTGGCCAATTGATACCGCTGCCAGTCTCCGTTTCGGAAGAATTCACAGATCTCTTCCACATCATCAAACCATTCGTCATCGTCCAGATAGAGAAACCATTCTCCCTTTGCCTGCTTAAGGCCTGCATTTCTGGCAGCGGAAAAGTCGTTGCACCAGGTAAACGAAATGATGTGATCGGTATAGCGCTCCGCTACTTGCCGGACGCGCTCATCTATTCCCGTAAAAACAACAATGAGCTCCGCAGGAACCTGTTGGAGAAGAGGCCTTAGGGAATCCAGACACCGTTCCAATGTGGCGATTCGGTTGGAGGCCAAAAGGGATATGGTAAGGGGCAGCTTCATAAGGGGATACTCCTTTTCTTAAATAATGAGTCAAAATCGTTTCAGGAACAAAAAAGAACCGGTCCAAAAGGACCGGCGCTTTTTTGTTGTGTATTCAGCTTACTGCAGTAACTGCAGAACTCCCTGAGGAACCTGATTCGCCTGCGCAAGCATAGCCTGAGAAGCCTGAACCAGAATGTTATTCTTGGTGTAAGCCATCATCTCCTTCGCCATGTCTACGTCGCGGATACGGCTCTCAGCAGCAGAGATATTCTCGGTCTGGACACCCAGGTTGTTGATGGTGTGCTCCAGACGATTCTGAAGAGCTCCGAAATCGGAACGCATAGAAGAAATGTTATCAATTGCCTTATTAATTTCCTCAATAGAAGCTTTAGCCAGAGCAGCAGTTGTAATCTTAACCTTCGCTGTAAGATCTACACTATTAGATCCATCTCCCTTGGCTATACTGCTGGAAGACATGCTTGCAAGCGTAACCTTGATCTGGTTATCATCTGTTCCTTTTTCTCCAACATGAAGTGCGATTTCAGATACAGAACCATTAAACAGTGTAGTACCATTAAAGTTCGCGGTTGCGCCGATTCGATCAATCTCCTTATTCAACGCATCGATTTCTTTTTGCATTTCTGCACGGTTAGCAGTGCTGTAAGTTCCGTTTGCAGACTGGGTAGCCAGAGCAACCATACGATTGAGCATGGAATGAACTTCTGTCAAAGCGCCTTCAGCCGTCTGCACCAAAGACACGCCATCCTCCGCATTCTTCTGAGCAGTCTCAAGACCGGTGATCTGAGCTCTCATCTTCTCGGAAATAGCCAGACCTGCAGCATCATCACCAGCGCGGTTGATCTTATAACCGGAGGACAATTTCTCCAGGTTCTTTCCTACGGAAGAGTTGTTGTTGGTTAAGTTTCTGTGTGCATTTAATGCAGTAATATTGTGCTGAATTCTCATACTTTTTCCTCCTTGATAATT
>JAETTS010000671.1 GCA_021769025.1 Enterocloster bolteae | reverse complement strand
AAGTATGCAGAAGGTTATGAGAGTGTTGGACACATTGATAAATGGCTTAGGAATAATTGTTCTGTGTTTTATGGTTATCGCCATCGGAATGCAGGTATTTTTCCGGTATGTACTTCACTGGCCTCTCGGGTGGCCTGAAGAAGCAACACTGTTTGCCTTCTGTTGGTGTACATATTTGGGAATATGCATTGTAGCCCGTAAAAACGGTCATTTACGTCTGGATGTTATCCCGACGACATGGCCGAGTCTGGCGCCGTTTCTGGACAGAGTATCCATGCTTGTATCCATCGGCTACTTCATTTTCTGCGGCTGGCAGGGAACTCTTATGACAAAGCAGATTTACAATATGGCGTTTACTGCCGTCGGGTTTCCTTTGCCGCAGTGGGTAGTCTGGTTGATCATTCCAATCAGTTCTTTTCTGGCCGCCTTCATTACGCTGACTAACTTTATTCTTTCTTTCACTGACAAACAGAGGGGCGCACAATGAGTTCTATCGCCATCACTTTTATAGTCTTGGCCGTTTGCCTCATCAGCAGCGTGCCCATCGCCGTATCTCTCGGAATCTGTTCCGCCGTCGGTATCTGGCTCATGGATATTCCCATTTCCATGTTTACCCAGCGGCTTTACAGTACATTCAACTCCATTCCTCTTCTGGCGGTTCCTTTCTTTCTCCTTTCCGGTGACATTATGCTTCACGGCACATTGTCGAAGAGTCTCCTCGATATGTGCAGAACCACAGCCGGGCACATCAGAGGGGGGCTTGGACATATCAGCTTTGTTACCTGTCTTTTTTATGGCGCGCTCTGCGGTTCTTCAGCAGCATGTACGGCCGCCGTGGGCGGAACCATGATCCCCGCGATGGAAGAAGAAGGGTATCCCAAGGACTTCGCGGTTGCCGTCAACACAACAGGCGGTCTGCTGGCAAACTTTATTCCTCCTTCGGTGGGCCTTATTCTGGCCGGCTCCATCGGCGGCGTTTCCATTGCCGACCTTTTCATCGGTTCCATAGTTCCCGGCCTCCTGGCCTGTGCCCTGTGGCTTGCTGTGGTTTACTATTATGCCAGAACCCGCGGCTATGGCATAATTCACCCCAAGCAGAGCTGGAAGAGCAGACTGGAAGGCATGTGGAAGGCCAAGCTTGCCCTTGGCATGCCCATAGTCATCCTGGGGCTTATTTATACCGGCGTGGCTACTCCTACAGAAGCAGGGGCCGCGGCTTGTGTGTACGGATTTATTGTTGAAACCTTCATCACCAAGAGTTTGAACTGGCAAAAGTTCAAAAAAATCTGCATCTCCACCATTTATACTACGGGCATGGTCATATTCATCGTCATCTCTGCCAATGCCCTTGGTGTGGTCATCAGCACTTTCCAGGTTACTGACAAACTGCTTCACCTGCTCACGTCCATTGCTCCGAATCAGGCTGCGCTCATCTTCATTCTTCTCATCTTCTATCTCATCGTCGGCTGTTTTCTGG
>JAETTS010000670.1 GCA_021769025.1 Enterocloster bolteae | reverse complement strand
TATATTCTTGGCCTATTCGAACCTGGTCGCCTGCTGGATGAAGTGCGGAGCTGGAACCAAAATATTATCATGTCATTTGCTGCCGCCATTGCCCCACTGGAGACCCGGGCACAAGAGCAGGGCCTGACCATATCAGAAGCGCTGGCCCACAATGATGAACTGAAGCTTTTGGAAACCGATACCCCAGAAATATACGATTTGCACAAGTCCGCATGTGCTATCGACAATCATTTTATAACCTTCGGTCAGTGCATGAACTACCTGCCAAATTCCTGTGGCTATCCCTATGCTAGAACTTTGATTCAGCAAGCTGAGCTTACACAAATTGAAGCTGAGCCAGAAAACTATGCTATTATCAGCGTTTGCATTAAATAGAAGCAAAGCAGATAAGAGCAAAACTCACCATCAAAGGAGGTAAATGCGATGGCTTATCCAGACAGAAATATTGTCCTACAGCTTCGTAGGCAGTATCCCATTGGCTGTCGAGTTGAGCTGGTTGAGATGGGACCTGATCCATACAGTAAGTTGAAACCCGGAGACCAGGGTGTTGTGAATCACATTGATGACATTGGTACCATTTTTGTGAGCTGGGACTGTGGCTCAGGTCTCGGGATGGTCTATGGTGAGGATCACATCCGTCGAGTGGATGATACACTGTCCAATTAGAGTCATTTAAACTAGAAAATCTCCCTCCGAGGTCTGTTGATCTCGGAGGGAGATTTTTATTAGCTGATTTCATCTTCGGCTCGGTTGTAGCTATCATAATACATGGTGTCCTCTTCCGTAGAGCAGTACACACCTATACACAACTGATGCCCAGCGGGCCTTTCTGGGTTATGCTCGACGAAACAAACCCGCACTGGTTCTCCATCTTCACCAATCAAATCAATGTTGATGCAAGGATATTCCGGCTCCGGATATGCTTTGGCCCGCAGTTTGATCCCACTGGGCAGAAGCAGTTCAAGTGCCTCAGGTTTCTCCGATGCAGGCTCATCTGCCACGCCCTCGATTTCCGGCAGCGCAGCGGATGGATTCTGCCAATCGCAGTAACGAAACAAACGCTTAGCCAATTCCACGTTTCCGCCGCATTCGTGCACAAAGTTATCGCCTGTATAGCAGAAATGGAGCACATCTTCAATCTCTTCATCGTTGCATAATGGGCGATCCATTGGGATTTCATTTAGGCTAATGTCAGGGATATAAATGACAGTATCCCCAGTAATAAACTCAGGGGCCTTGTAAATCTGGCATTCCTGGCCTCGTGTGTAGTGGAACAGTTCATCCATCGTCTTACCCGCTCTCAACTGCTCCCTTAAATCAGTAATCAGCATTGAAGCACCTCTCGTTCCTTCTGTGATATTAGGTTTCTAAGGCAGCTTTATGAGCACTCTCCCAGACAACGAAGGAGGATTCTTTTCTCCCTGTGCCGGGTCAAATACTCAGGCCAGGTCTCGCTCAGATAGCACCGCCCATAGACATACC
>JAETTS010000669.1 GCA_021769025.1 Enterocloster bolteae | reverse complement strand
ATTGTAATCGCCACAGCCAAGAGGGCCAGACAACTGATCGGCGGAGAGGATCCCATGATCCATGTCTCCCGCGACAAAAAGCCTTTGTCTGTGGCAGTGGAAGAGTTGTATGAGCAGAAGGTGACCATTCTCTCCGAGGAAGATGAGGAGGATGGGAAGGAGGAGAGTTAACGATACGAGCAAAGATCCTTTGCCGAAGGCAGATGAGGATGGATGTTTGCCCGTAACAGGGAAGGCATCTGAACTGTTGCAAGCCGTCTCGGAAAGGGAGATGGCTTTTTTATCACATAAGGAGCGTTCATGAAATTATTTTGTGTATCCCTGGGCTGTGACAAGAATCTGGTTGATACGGAGAAGATGTTGGGGCTTTTGCACAGGGACGGATATCAGTTTACCGATGATGAGCTGGAGGCGGATATCATCTTGATCAACACCTGCTGCTTTATCGGCGATGCCAAGGAGGAAAGTATCAATACGATCCTGGAGATGGCGGAGTTAAAAAAGGAAGGAAAGGGAAAGGTGCTGATTGTCACCGGGTGTCTGGCCCAGCGGTACCAGGAAGAGATCTTCAAGGAGATACCGGAAGTAGACGGAATCCTGGGGACCACTTCCTACGATCAGGTTTCGGCTCTGTTAAAACGTGTGCTGGAAGAAAAGAGACAGGAAACATGTTTTGAAGAGCTAAGCGCCTCACCGAAGATAACAGGCGGCAGAGTCTTAACCACTGGAGGCCACTATGCATTTCTAAAAATTGCGGAAGGGTGTGACAAACACTGCACCTACTGCATCATTCCAAGCCTTCGGGGGCCCTACCGCAGCGTTCCCATGGAGGAACTTCTGGACGAGGCCAGGGCGTTGGCTGGCCAGGGCGTGAAGGAGCTGATTCTGGTGGCCCAGGAGACCACGGTCTACGGCGTGGATCTGTACGGGAAGAAAGCCCTTCCAGAGCTGTTACGGAAGCTGTGCCAGATCGGCGGGATTCAGTGGATCCGGATTCAGTACTGCTATCCGGAAGAGATCACCCAGGAACTGATCGATGTGTTAAAGTCTGAGGAAAAGGTGTGCCATTACCTGGATATTCCCATTCAGCATGCCAGCGATACTGTGTTAAAGCGTATGGGCAGGCGGACCAGCAGACAGCAGATGGAAGACCTGATCAGCCATCTGCGAAGCCAGATCCCGGATATTGCTTTGCGGACTACATTGATATCCGGTTTTCCGGGAGAGACAGAAGAAGACCATGAGATCATGATGGAGTTCGTGGATCAGATGGAGTTTGAGCGCCTGGGGGTATTCGCCTATTCCCAGGAGGAAGACACTCCGGCGGCAGATTTCCCGGACCAGGTGGAGGAAGAAGTAAAGGAAAGGCGGCGGGATGCGGTCATGGAGCTTCAGCAGGAGATTGCCTTTGAGACTTCCCAGTCCATGGTGGGCCGGGTACTTGATGTGATGATTGAAGGAAAGGTTGTGGACGAGGAAACT
>JAETTS010000668.1 GCA_021769025.1 Enterocloster bolteae | reverse complement strand
CGCTCTGTCAAAGACATCACTTGGTCCAAAATGTTCTGCTCATATTTAGGTTTACTGTCAATCTTAATTGAGTAGATGATGGCGTCCGGCCTATACTGGTCTATGACTTTATTGGATACTACCAGCCAAGGGGCCGCGCCGCCGTTCATTCCATCCCGCTCCAGCGGGAGCTGCCCCCCGATAGGCAACTGAAATTGCTGGTCCGTATCCATAACAAAAAAGGTTATCATATCCCCTTGGTGCAGCCCGTCCCCATTCATGCCTGTGGTCATCAAAAATTCCCCAGCTTCAAAGGCATCAATATCCACCGGCGTTTCCGCCGACTGGTTATAGGCAGTGATTACATCACGATCCACGCCCACCAGCAGTCCCCAAAACGCCGCACTGGGATTGTCGATCCAAATCTGCGGATCCGTCGGTTCCACTCCATTTGACTTCTCAAACTCACTCTTGATCTGATACCAGTCTCCATATACCTCCTCAGAATACTGCTCGTAGATGGGAACAACTTTTGTGGTACGAAAGGCTTCAACACCTTCTATCCCCTGCAGTTGGGCTATAATTTCCGGCGTAAAGGACTGCTCCTCCTGGGGCGAGAATGAGGCCCGGCTCATATGGTTATATAGGGCGATGTCATGGGCAGTATTAAAGTTGACGTATTCATCTACCGACAGGCCATTCAGCACTGTCATACAGAGCAGGAAAGTCACACCGCTCAAAAAGAAGGTCCCAATCACAAAGAAAGCCTTGGTGGGATGCCGGAAAGCGTTTCTCAGCCCCATCCAAGGCAGCGTAGCGTGATCGCTGGAGCGGCTGGTCTTTCGCTTAATGCTTTCCTCCGTGTAACGCAGCGCGGCCATGGGCGAAACGGCAAGAGCCTTCCGCGCCGTCATGGCAAAGCTGACAAAAATCATCGCGCAGGAAAAAAGGGCTGATACAACAGGTACTGCCCAATGGAGGTTTGCCTGAGTGAAATCTTCCAGCAAATTTCCCAACAGCAGGGGCACGATCCATTGCGTTATAATACAGCCGAGGAGCAACCCAGCGGGAAGAGCCATCAGCAATATCCGAGCCATCCGGTAATAGATTACCCGCTTTAACTGCTTGGGGGAGATTCCGATGGTCTTCAGTAGGCCATAAAACTGAATGTCCTTGGTAACGGAAATGGAGTTGATGTTGAAAATGATTAAAAAGCCATCTACCATAAAAAACAGGATGACCGCCAGGGCCAAACCCATATCCTGAAGCGACATCTTCCCGGCAGACAAAACTGTAACCGTCTGTTGCTCTGTCAGTCCAAGCTGATTGATGACCTGGTTCAAATCCCTCTGGCCACTGCCAGCCGAAACGGAAAATCCAGCGATTGACGCCGGCAATTCACGCTGTGCAAGAACCGCAGCGGACAGAAAGACCTTTTGCTTTGATGTCGTGTCAATATAGGATGTATCGGTATAGAAGCCACATAGATAAAATGTCTCCTCCTG
>JAETTS010000667.1 GCA_021769025.1 Enterocloster bolteae | reverse complement strand
GTCTTCTTATTCTCGCCCCCCTCGTCCAGAACCAAATCCAGGGAGAGCACATTGTAGAGGGTGGTCTTCCTCTGGGCCTCCTGATACTTTTCCAGGCTCATATTGAGATAGGAGGCAATCTCCTCCGGTGTGGGATACCTTCCCAGTTCATTATACAGCTTTGTGGTCACTTCATCAATATCTCTTGCATTTTTTCTCACACTTCTTGGGATCCAGTCCTGCTTTCTGGCCATATCAATGACCATTCCCTTGATGCGCTTGGAGATATAGGTCTCAAATTTTACATTTTTTTCCGGATCAAATTTGTCCAGGGCGCTCATGATCACAAGAACACCCTCGTTGACAATGTCCTCTATCTGGGCAAAGCTCACATACACATCTCTCATCTGGATGGCAATGCTCCGGACAATATACACATAACGCATTACCAGTTCCTGCTTCAGAGACAGCCCGCCGGTTTTCTGATATTCTGTTAAAAGCTCTTCGTTGGTCAAACCGTCGAAATCCTTTGAGGCTTCCACACCTGCACACTCCATTCCTGGTTTCCTTTTATGCACCAATATTTCCTACTGCCTGTATCTGAATATTATTACTGATTTCATTGAAGGACAGCACATACACATTGGGATAGAATTGCTCTATCAGACGGTAAAAATGCAGCCGTACAACCTGGCTGGTAAGAACAATTGGGTCCTGGGATAATTCCTGGAACTTTTTAATCTCATCACCCAGCTGTTGAATAATGGTCTGCATCATGTCCGGACTCAACGCCAGGTACATGCCCTGCTCTCCCTTTGTTAAACTGGTAATAATGCTCTTCTCCAAATCTGCACTTAAAGTAACTACTCTCATAACTCCGCCGTCACAGAACTTTCTTGTAATGGTGCGCTTGAGGGCTGTACGGATATTCTCAGTAACGGTATCCATATCTTTTACTGTCATAGCCGAATCCGCAATGGTCTCCATGATAGTCTCCATATCCTTGATGGGAATCCCCTCTTTTAAAAGATTCACCAAAATCTTCTGGAATACACCATAGGTAATTACATTGGGGAACAGCTCCTCCACAAGCTGGGGAGCATTCATCTTCACATTTTCCACAAGCTGTACCACCTCCTGACGGCTTAACAGCTCATGGGCATGCTTACGCACTGTCTCAGACAAATGTGTCAACATAACGGACAGGGGATCAATAACTGTATAGCCATAAATCTCCGCCATTTCCTTTTTATCAATACTAATCCATTTGCCGGGAATACCATAAGCCGGCTCAATGGTATCAATACCATCGATCTCCTTGGTAGGATTCACAGGCTCCAAAGCCAAATAGTAATCCACCAGGATCTCGCCTCTGGCTACCTCCTCGCCTTTGATCTTTACTACATACTGATTGGTATTCAGGCTGGAACTGTCACGCAGGCGAATAGACGGAATGACGAGGCCCATCTCCTGAGCATACTGCCGGCGGAAAATAACAATTCGGT
>JAETTS010000666.1 GCA_021769025.1 Enterocloster bolteae | reverse complement strand
CTGCTGGTCATTGACAATAATGATATCCGCTGCCGTTACTCCAGACTCCAGGGATGGAGAAATGTGACCCGGTATCTGGGGGAGGATCTTCTGGTCTGTGCGTATATGGCAAGGAGGCTTCAGAATGAAGGCGTGGGACTGGATTGGTTTTGTTGGGATATTGTCTTAAAACATACCAATAAGCAGCTGAATGCAGTCACGAGCCAGGGGATCTCAGAGAATCATTTTCATCTGTTTGGCTCGGCTCCGGTTTTCCAGCTTATCTGGATCAAGCTGATGAATGATGTAAACATCAGACAGTATATCAAAGAACTACAGGGGATGGATCGGAACAAGCGAAACCAGCATACGCATTTTGACAAAGACTACAGGGAAGATCCGGTAGAGTGCATGATTTTGCAGGCAGCCCTGATGCGCGGGCTTATGTATGCGTATCTAAACGGGAAACAAGATATTTTTGAAACCGGCCAGACTGAGGGAAGTGGCATAAGAGGGTGCTTAAACAGTCTGAAGCAGGGGGAGCGGATCATGAAGCAACAACCGGAGATCCGCTCAAGGATCAATTTGCTGAAGGCGGAGGCGGCACTCTCCTGTGGGGCCGGGATTTCCGATTATGCGCTGAAAGCGGTCAGGAATGCCAGGGGCCTGAATGGAGACTTTGCCGGGGAGAGAAAGCTGGTATATGAAATGTTGTGCGATATCCTGGTGTACAAAAAACTTCCGGCAAAGATACAAGAGCTTTTGTATCCCTATCTTGTAATCCGGACAGCTGTCAGGGGAACCTTGGTACAGAACAACGATAACCTTGGCTTTGAGAATTTTTCTGTCTATAGCTCTCAAAAACGGAATATCCTGACAAAGCAAAAAGATATAGAGAATATGATAAAGCATGCCGTATTAAGCAGTTTTGAACCGGGGAATCTGCGATCGCTGGAGATACGAATCAGCCCGCAAGACAGTTGCTCTGAAGATGCAAGGCAGATCTATGATTATGACAGGATGTTGGCAGAAGGGAAAACAGGCTCAGGTATCTTAAAGAAAGAACAGTTTTATTATGTGTATCATTTTGCCAAGAAAGTGTATAAAGAACCAGAGGGTGACGCAACGAGATCTTGCAGAGACCACGGGCTGAGGCGAGAGATTCTTAAAAAAGGAAATGCAATCCTGGAATTGCGGCAGAGGCGGCCTGAGGCGGCAAGGCTAAAGGGGATCGATGCATGTTCCCAGGAGATTGGATGCAGGCCTGAGGTATTTGCCCCGGTCTTTCGCCAGCTGAGGAATCAAGTGGTTTCATTGGGGGAGCATCAGGTGCCACAGCTTAGGATTACCTATCATGGGGGGGAGGATTTTCTGGATCTGGCAGACGGGCTCAGGGCCATTGACGAGGCGGTTCATTTTCTTAGTATGAGAGACGGGGATCGGCTGGGGCATGCCACGGCGTTGGGTTACCGTGTGGAGACATGGTATGAGAGAAAAAACGGAAAAATCGTG
>JAETTS010000665.1 GCA_021769025.1 Enterocloster bolteae | reverse complement strand
CGAACATGAATACTTCAATGTCTTGGATTAAGATGTATGTGCCGGATCTGGATGTAACGGCGCAGGAATATACTGATGCCATGACCTTATCCGGAACCAAGGTAGAAGGTTATGAAAAGCTGGATGCAGATTTGGACAACATTGTCATTGGACAGATTACAAAAATCGAGAGACATCCGGATGCAGACAAGCTGATTATCTGTCAGGTAAATGTAGGAAAGGAATCAGTTCAGATTGTAACAGGTGCTCCCAATGTAAAAGAAGGGGATAAGGTTCCCGTGGTTCTGGATGGCGGACGCGTAGCCGGAGGACATGATGGGAAAATGACACCGGGAGGAATCAAGATTAAAAAAGGAAAGCTCCGCGGAATTGAATCCTGCGGTATGATGTGCTCCATTGAAGAGCTGGGAAGCAACAGGGAGATGTATCCGGAAGCACCGGAATACGGCATCTACATTTTCCCGGAGGATGCAGTTGTGGGAGACAATGCCGTAAAAGCACTTGGTCTCGATGATACGGTTTTTGAATATGAAATTACCTCCAACCGTGTAGACTGCTATGGGGTTATTGGAATTGCCAGAGAAGCTGCTGCAACCTTTCAGAAGAAATTCTGTCTGCCGGAAGTGAAAACAACCGGAAATGAAGAAAATGCTTCTGATTATATAAAAGTAACGGTACAGGATCCGGATCTCTGCCCACGCTATATTGCACGAGTTGTAAAGAATGTAAAAATTGGTCCTTCACCGAAATGGATGCAGAGATGTCTGGCAGCAAACGGCATCCGTCCGATTAATAATCTGGTGGATATTACCAATTATGTGATGGAAGAGTACGGCCAGCCGATGCATGCTTACGACCTGGATACCATTGAAGGAAATGAGATTATTGTCCGCCGCGCAGCGAAGGATGAGAAATTTGTGACTTTGGACGGACAGGAACGTACCATGGATGATTCCGTTCTCATGATCTGCGACGGAAAAAAGGCAGTTGGTATTGCAGGAATCATGGGCGGCGAAAATTCCATGATCACAGAGGATGTTAAGATTGTTCTTTTTGAAGCAGCCTGCTTTAATGGAACAAATATCCGGCTTTCCTCCAAGAGAATCGGCCTTCGTACAGATGCTTCCGGAAAATTTGAAAAAGGCCTGGATCCCAACAATGCACAGGCTGCCATTGACAGAGCCTGCCAGCTGATGGAAGAATTAGGCGCAGGTGAAGTGGTAGGCGGTATGGTAGATGTCTGCAGTGAAACACGAGAGCCGTCCCGTGTAGTATTTGATGCAGACAGAATCAATGCACTTCTTGGGACGAAGCTTTCTAAAGAAGAGATGCTGGGATACCTTGCCCGTGTGGAACTGACTTACGATGAGGCAACCGGAGAAATTGTAGCACCGACCTTCCGTCAGGATATTCATTGTCTGGCAGATATTGCAGAGGAAGTGGCAAGATTTTACGGTTATGATAAAATTCCTACGACCCTGCCTACCGGAGAAG
>JAETTS010000664.1 GCA_021769025.1 Enterocloster bolteae | reverse complement strand
CGGCTTTGGAGTCTTACCAAGAGCATAAATCCCCAGAGGTGTGGGGAGCGCTGCTGATGTTGGATGTGGACAATTTTAAGTCCCTCAACGATACCAAAGGCCACATAGAAGGGGATAGGCTTCTCAAGGAGCTGGTGGAATTTTTGAAAGCCTTTTTCCGCCGGGAAGACTGTGTGGGCCGTATTGGCGGGGATGAATTTATTGTGTTGATGAAGGACTTCTATGAGCTTGGCTTTGTCCGGGAAAAGATGGAGAAGCTTATCCAGGACTTTGGAAGCTATGCGCGCCAGCGCTTTGGAGTACCTGGACTGGGAATCAGCGTTGGGGTTGTACTGATTGGGGAAAAGGAAGCCACAGCAGATCAGCTGTATCAACAGGCGGATGAGGCGTTGTATCGTGCTAAAAAACTCGGAAAACACACCTATGCCATTTATGGGGAGGACACAGATCAGACAGGCAGCTTCTTTCTCCAGGGCGGATGATTTTTATAAAAGAGCGTTCACAGGGCAAGCAGCTTGTGGACGCTCTTTTTTCCAGGAATTTCAATATAGAAGGCAAGAGAAATTTTGCAGGAAGGGGAAATACTAAATCTTGACAAACCTCTCTCATCCAGGTATATTTTAAATATACCCCCCGGGGGTGGGGAGATAGGAGTTGGTAAAATGCATCAAAAATTCAGTGTGACAGGCATGACCTGTTCAGCCTGCTCAGCCAATGTGGACAGAACAGTGAAAAAACTGCCTGGAGTTGTCCAGGTGAATGTGAATCTGCTGGCCAACAGTATGACGGTGGATTACGATGAAAGCCTCCTCGCTCAGGAAGACATCATCCAGGCGGTTCAGGAGGCAGGCTATGGAGCGGCAGTGTTCCAGCCGGGAAAGACGACGGCTCCCCGGCAGGCAGCCCCGAATCTGATTCAGGAGCAGCTGGACAATATGAAATTCCGGCTGTGGGTATCCTTCCTGCTGATGATTCCCCTTATGTATATTTCCATGGGGCATATGGTGGGACTGCCTCTGCCAGGAATTTTCCACGGCGCAGCTAACGCTCTTACCTTTGCCTTTACTCAGTTCCTGCTTTCCCTTCCAGTGCTGTATGTCAATCGAAAATATTTTCAGGTTGGTTTTAAGACCTTGCTGAAAGGTTCCCCAAACATGGATTCCCTCATTGCTATCGGCTCCTCCGCCTCCATGCTGTACGGTATTTTTGCCATCTACCGCATCGGCTATGGGTTGGGACACAGGCTGTTGGATGTGGTGGAGCACTACACTATGGATTTGTATTTTGAGTCGGCGGTGATGATCCTTACCCTCATCACTCTGGGAAAATATCTGGAAACCCGCTCCAAGGGAAAAACGGGGGAGGCTATCTCCAAGCTGATGGATCTGGCTCCCAAAACTGCCGTTGTTGTGCGGGACGGTGTGGAAACAGAGGTTCCGGTAGAGGAGGTTCAAAAGGACGAGCTGGTGGTTGTCCGGCCGGGACAGAGCGTCCC
>JAETTS010000010.1 GCA_021769025.1 Enterocloster bolteae | reverse complement strand
TATAGAAGCACCAACAACACAGCAATCTTCAACAGATTTTTGGCCACATCAATCAGCTTTTTCGGGCTGAACATCTTCTTGATTCCATTAATTGGGTTGAACTTGCTGAATTTGGGATGCAGCGGTTTAAACGTCACATTGAATCTGGTCTGAACTCCGTGAGCGACAATGCCTAAGCCCATGGACATTAAAAGCAGCGGCAGCGCGCATTTTAACACAGAAACCACCATGTATACATAGATATTGGGGGATGAATATATGGCATTTTCCTGCCCTATGGCAGTGAAAAAACGAGAAATGCAATCCTTGGCTGTTTCATAGATCTGTGGAAGCGTCAGCTTGACCATATAGAATACACCAAACAGCATGATCACCGTAACAACGTCTTTGCTCTGAAACAGATTGCCTTCTTTTCTGGCATCATTACGCCGTTTACTGGTAGGCTGCTCGGTCTTTTCCTGTCCATTCGCCTCCGCCAAGTCCACCACTCCCTTCTACAATCCATGGGCTTGTATCTCAATTGCTAACTCATCACAATAAACAGCTGCTGCATATACATAAACATATTGTCTATAATCACATATAATCGTTCGGACATAGGACTAAACATAAAAAGAAGCATCATGAGTCCCACGATAATCTTCAACTGAAAATTGACTGCAAACACATTAATCTGGGGAATCATACGCATTAGGATTCCAATCGCTGCCTCTGTCACCAGTTCCATGGCAACAATGGGAAATGCCAGCTGCAACCCCATGGCAATATTGGCCCTGAATGTCTCCAGCATCATCTGTACCAGCCTGGTATCTATTGTTACCTGTCCAAAAGGTATCAGACGGGCTGATGAAAAGAAAAGGGCAAGCAGACGCACATGCCCATCCCCAGCCAAAAATAAAAGAAACAAAAATGTATAATACAGGTTGGAAGTAATGGTCATCTGGGTATTATACTGGGGATCATAACTCTGCGCCATAGAAAGCCCCATATTCTGGTCAATGATCGCCGAAGCAAACCGAACCACCATGAAACCAAGTTCCATAGAATATCCTATGACAAACCCTACCATAAGTTCCTTTATAAGCATTATGCCAAACTCCATAAGAGTCGCCGGTTCATGTTGCAGATTGCCTGCTGTTCCCAGATACAAAAGAAGGGAAAACATGAATACCATAGCTCCTTTGGCAGTCCTGGGCAGATTCGTCCTTCCAAGCACCGGATTAAATATAACAGCCCCGCTCATACGCATGACAACCAGGGCAAACAAAATAAGCATGTTTTATCAGCCTCCTGCAATAATTCCAAGCATCTGCCTGAAAAAATCCTGGAGCATATCTAAAATAGAGCTTCCTAAAAATCCCATTACTACCAATATGGATATAAATTTGGGAACAAAAGTCAACGTCTGTTCATTGATCTGTGTTGCCGCCTGGAAGATGGCAATCACTACACCTACCACCATACTGGTCAAAAGAAATGGCATGGTCAGCCTAGCTGCCAACAGAAACGTGTGGTACATAATATCCAGAACTTCCGTAGTAGTCATCGTCTCGTCTCCCTTCTCTTCCCCATTCTACTGCCGACTAACTATGTCTACTTATAGGCAGCAACAATACTCGTAAATAACAACTCCCAGCCATCCACCGTAACAAAAAGCAAAAGCTTAAAGGGCATAGAGATCATGGCCGGAGGAAGCATAACCATACCCATGGACATAAGTGTGGTTGAGACAATCACATCGATCAAAAGAAAGGGAAGATAAAGCAAGAAGCCTGCAGTGAATCCCCATTTTAATTCGCTGGTCATAAACGCAGGAACCACAATCGTAAGTGGATAGTCCATAGTATTTTCCTGAATCTGGGTACCGGACATGGTAACAAAATTGTCCAGAGTGCTTTTATACGTATTCCGCAGCATAAACTCCTTCAGAGGAACCACCGCTCGTTCTATCACTTCATCCTGTGCAATCTCTCCCTGCAGGTACGGCTGATAGGCATTTTCATTGATCTCATTAATCACCGGATTCATGATATATAATGTTAAAAACAGCGCTATGCCTACCAGTACCATATTGGGTGGAGCTTGCTGGACTCCCATGGCGTTTCTGGTAAATGATAGAATAATGATCGTTCTGGTAAACGAAGTCATCATCACCACAATGGACGGCAGCAATGCCACAAATGTAATCAGGATGATTAAATCCAGAGCGGGAACATTCCCACCATTTAACTGTGTCAGAAGGTCATTCATTCCTTTCCTCCCTTCTTTCCCTGATGTGGCGGCATATATTTCTTTAGTATTTCCTGAAAAGATGCCTGTGGGGAGCCATCTGCGGAAAGCATAGGTTCCTTCGGTTGAAAATCCCCGTCCACCTCCGCCAGAAGCTGGATACCTGCCTGGCTTGTGCCTATCAGATAATTATGTTCCCCCACTTTCAGAAGAAGTATTCTCCGGTCCTGCCCGATCTGAATGTGCTCCAATACTTTTATATTGCCATCACCAGAAGATCGGACCCACTGCTTTTTTAAAAGTGTGGTACACCAATATGCCAGTACCAGCACTCCCACAACAGCCAACACCGTACGAAATAACAGATTAAAATTCTCCCACATCTTATAAACTTTCCGGATTTAATTCCTTTGCCACGATCTCTGTGATACGGATGCCAAAATTATCCTCTACCACAACGATATCGCCTCTGGCAATACACTGGCCATTTACAAACAGATCAACCTGCTCACCGGCCATCTTATCCAAAACAACCAGAGTACCCTGGGTAAATTCCAGAATATCTTTTACCAGTCTCTTAGTTCTTCCTATCTCTACGGAGATCTCCAAAGGCACCTTCATGAGCATCTCCTGATTGGCTTTGTCCTCTTCCCCCTGTCCTGCATCATCTTGAATCGGCTGAGAATTGAGCGGTCGGATGATTGAACCACCTGTATTGGATGAAGGAGCAGATTCTGTCGCCTTTGGCGCTTTCATCATCTCCATCATCTGCATCTGGGTCTGCTGCATCTGGTTAAGCAACTGCAGCATCATAGGATCCATGCCCATGGGCGGATAGGAATACATGGGCTGCTGCCCCATCTGAGGCATTGCCTGTTGAGTTGCCGATGCCTGCTGAGGCATCGGAGCAGGTGTTGGTTCTGCTGGTGCAGCCGGTTGAACCGAAGAAGACATCAGTGCATTGATCTCTTCCTGGGACATGCTGCCTCCCCCGGCTGTTGCCGGTGCAGGTTCTGGAGCTGCAGGCTGGGACATGGATGACAGAAGTGCGTCCATCTCCGCCTGGGACATGCTGGCCCCTCCGCTTGTTGCTGGTGCAGGTTCTGGAACTGCAGGCTGGGACATAGATGACAGAAGTGCATCCATCTCCGCCTGGGACATGCTGGCTCCTCCTGAAGCTGCCGGTGCAGCTGGTTCTGGAGTTGGCTCCGGCATCACCGGTGCAGCTGGCTCCGGAGCTGGTGCAGATCCAGTCTCCCCGCTTCCCATGGAAGCTGCAAATGGCTCCAACAACCGTTTTGCAAGAGCAATGGACATAATGTTCATGAACTCGCTGTTTAACTTATCTTCAATCTCCAAACGGAAGCGAACCACTACCATGCCGTCCTCTTCCGGGAAATATTTCTTCTTAAATTCCTCTGGCTCCCCAATGTCAAATGACTTGGGAGTCGATATGTTGACTATCGTTCCTAAAAATTCTGATAATGCCGTTGCGGAGGCCCCCATCATCTGGTTCATGACCTCGCAGATTGCACTGATATGAATCTCATCCAATTCAGGACTGATATTGGCGGGATCCTCCCCCATCAGCGTACCTACGATGACACACACGTCCTCCCGACGGAACATCATGATATTTCTGCCTTCCAGACCTTCAACATAGGCGATCTCAACACCGATGGCAGGTTCCAGGCGTTTAAACTCAAATTCCGCCCGGGTCTGAACCCGAACCACAGGTGTCGTGATATTTACTTTTGTGCCCAGCATCGTGGAAACCGCTGTTGCCGAGGCGCCTAAACTGATGTTCATTATCTCGCCTATTGCATCCAGTTCCATATCATTAAAACTGCTAGCGCCCATTTTTAATCGTTCTCCTTTATCCTTTATTCTTCCTGCGGCCACCGGACATTATTTGCCAATCTCCAGGGCCTTCTGCGCCATCAGCTTCATCGCATTTAAAGCGGTTACATTGGCTTCATAAGATCTGGTAGCAGACATACTGTCAACCGTCTCCTTCAACAAATCCACATTGGGCATCGTCACAAAGCCGCTTTCATCAGCGTCTGGATGGTTAGGGTTATACACCTGTATCATTTCCCGATCATCTTCGACCACACCGGCTACACGGACTCCCGCGTTCCTTCCGGTAAATCCAAGACCCTTAGAAGCATTGCGGAGAGCCTGTTTAAAAGAGTTTGCCCCATAGCTTTCAAAGACAACATCTTTTCTGCGGTAAGCCCCTCCCCGCTCGGTTCTGGTAGTATCAATATTTGCAATATTCTCTGCGGCAATATCCATTCTGATACGCTGGGCACTTAAACCCGACGCACTGATATCAAATGAGCTTAAAAAAGCCATGGTTCCTTCCTCCTGCCCGCATTAATTTCCTAGAATGGTGTTCACTGTCTGGACAATACGCTCTGCGTTGAAAGGCTTCACGATAAAATCCTTGGCACCGGACTTGATTGCGTCAACAACCATTCCTTCCTGGCCCATAGCGGTACACATAACAATCTTTGCATTGGGGTCAGTTCCGCGGATCGTCTTCAAAGCCTGAAGTCCGTCCATATTAGGCATGGTGATATCCATAATCACCATGTCCGGTTTCTCTTCTCCATACTTTCTTACCGCTTCTGCACCATCCTGTGCCTCTACGAAATTATCATACCCTGCTTTCGTAAGCGCATTCTTCACCATCATCCTCATAAAGGCAGCATCGTCAACCAGCATAATCTTAGCCATTATCTTTCCCTCTCTTTTTCATAAATAATAATTAAAAATGTAACTTTTATTCCGATGTCACATAGTCTCCTTCAAGTACAGGAGTTTCCTCCTGCTGGATAAAACTGACATCAGGCGCAGCTTCTTCCTCATCCCCCTCATAGATCCTTTGGTTGATGCGGACCGCCACGTTCTTTTTATAAACACCCATCTTCCCGGTAAACCAGGGCTGTCTTCCTACATACAGCTTCACATCCTTGGTCTTGGACTTATTCATGTCAATCACATCGCCAATCTTCAGATGGTAGACATCGTCCAAATCCAATACCACGGTTCCCAGCTGTCCTGTGACAGGAAGAACAGTCTCTCGGATATTGTCGAAGATTGTATCCCGGTTATCCTCATAAGCATAACCTCTGGCAATATGCTTGCGGCTGTCAATCACCTGGAATATGTTCTCCAAAAGCGTTCCCGGCATACAGATTCGGATACGCTCTACTGCCAAGCCTGCCACGTCTACATTCAAAAGGATGATTGCCACCGTCTCATCCAGGCCTACATCCTGTATCATGCTGACATTCTCTTCAATCCTCTGGGCCTTAAAATCTATGCTTATGTAGTTGGCAAACCCATCCTTCAGGGCCTGAATCAGGTAAGACAAAATTCTTCGGTAAAGGGCCGTCTCCACATCGGAATACCGGTATCCATCCTTTACCTTCACCACATCTTCCCCGCCACCCAGCATATGGTCGATCAATGTGATCACCAGGCCAGGTGTCACATACATCATCAGAGGAACCAGGGCCTTGTTATGATCCTGAATATCAGCGGATACCAGGGTTACCGCATCGTTCTCACTCAAAGAGCTTACGAACTCATAATAGCGGCGCTCCTGAACCTCCAGTACTGTAATGTCTGTCATAACCCGGAAAATACCGTTTACCTGGGAGGTGATGATCCTGGCGTAGTTTTCAAACACGCTGGTCAGAATCTTCATCTTATCCTTGGTGAACTTCCTGGGGCTGTAAAAATCATACTTACTGTACTTGATTTCCTCTGCCTTTTCTACTTTTTTCTCGGCCTTTGTTTCCACCGCCTGCGAGGTAGTTGTCTCTGCCTCCGATGATCCGCCGGAATTCATGGACTTTAAAAGTGCGTCAATTTGACTCTGAGATAATACGTCTGCCATCTATAAAAGCCACCTTTTCTCAAATACTGTGTGCCTGTGTTTCTATTCCGATGGGGTTGACACGGTTCCCGGATCCGGTCCCTGTGCATCTCCATTATTTATTACCTGGGGGTCTTCAATCATGCTGGCTTCCCCCTCCATGCTGCCGCTTTCAATAGTCGAAAATCCGTCTGGTATCTCCGTGGATGTTCCGTCAGTCACCACCACAGAGCCCTCTTCCAATCGATTATAATACTCGTCATAATAATCATTCATGGACTTGATGTCCGCTCCTGCGTCCACAATCAGGAATTCTACCCTTCGGTTCTTGGCCCTTCCCTCACTGGTCTCTGCGCTGGCCACAGGACGGAACTGCCCATAGCTTAATCCCACCAGTTTGCTGGGGTCAATGATGTTTTTGCTCTGTATATATGCTGCAACCTCGGCGGAACGCATGGCCGAGAGCAGTCTGTCTGTCCTTACGTTGTTGGGCTGATCCGGCCTTGCCTGGGCCGTGTGTCCCATGATCTCAATCTGGGAAATCCTCTCAGACTCTACAGCAATAATATCGCTGAATACATCCAAAACCTGTTTAGCTTCCTCAGTCAAAGTGGAACTATCTCCATTAAAAAACGCTTGATTCTCAAAGGAAATAAAGGTATATCCCTCTCCCTGGGATACGGATACGCCTTCGATCCCGCTGTCATTCAATTTTTTCACCAGAACCAGATACAGATCCTCCAGTTCCGCGTCTAACTCAGGCTCCTGTTCCATCTCCAATTCGCCTGATACATCAAATTCGCCTTCGGCGATATTCTCATTGATCGCAACCTGTTCCAGATCATCAGAATTGGGGAAGATACTTTTGACGAATACTTCCCACTTCTGCTGGTCTAAGTTGGACATGGAATATAACATTACAAAAAAGCATAAAAGAAGGGTCACCATGTCGCCATAGGTGTCCATCCAGCTTCCGCAGTCTTCGCCTCCGCCTCCGCCCTTTTTCCTTCTGCCCATCAGCCTTCACCTCCGCCAGCAGCTGCACCTCCGCCGCCTGCTGCCTTCAACAACAGTTTCTTCTTCTGGGATTGTTTCATACAGGATATTAGGTGCTCGCGCAAGAACTGGGGATTCTCTCCTGCCTGGATTCCCATGACTCCCTCAACGATGGTAGTACAATACAACTCCTCTTCCGCCTGACGTATCCTCAATTTCTTAGCAATGGGCTGGAAGAAAATATTGGCAAATCCACTACCGTAGAAGGTTGTGATAAGAGCCACAGACATATCCTGCCCCAGGCTGCTGGCACCACCGCCATCACCTAAGTCCATGCCCTTCAACATGTTGATCAGACCTACCAAGGTACCGATCATACCGAAAGCAGGCGCATAGGCGGACATCTTTTCATAGATTCCCGCCGCTTCATCATGCCTTGCCATCATATCATCCATCTCTTTTTCCAGCATCTCTCTGACCTTGTCCGGATCGTTGGCATCTACGATCATCAGGACGCTCTGCTTAAAGAACGGATCCTTAATGTCCGCTGCCTTCTCCTCCAGAGCCAGAAGTCCGCTCTGTCTGGCAAGCATGGCCAAGTCTACTAACTGATCGACCAACTTCGGAATATTGTATTTCCCGCCTCGGAAACATACTGCAATATGCTTCGGCACATCCTTCAGGATGCGAAAGGGATAGCTGGCTATCGTTGCTGCTATTGCTCCACCAAAAACGATTGCAAGGCTCTGCATATCAACAAAGTTTCCCAGCTTATCAAATCCAATTCCCCATACGATCAGTCCAAGGGCCATTATGATACCGATAAGCGTTGTCAAATCCATTGTTTTATCCTCCTAAATCCTGCTCCTACTTCCTGAAAATCTGTTGGGACATCACTGGCCGTTCTGTTTGTCTTCCAAGACAATGCAGCTTCGGAAAAATGCCTTCATCTGCTCTAATATGGAGTCTTCCGAATCCTTTACCAGATAGTAATAACCATTCATCATCTTAATCTTTGTCTCCGGTATGGTCTCAATGCTCTCGATCTGGAAAATGTTCAGATACAATATCTCATCATTTAACCGTGTAACCTTAATCATGCCTCTTGCCCCTTCTTTCAGTTCCTGCTCTTCCACTTCTACCCGAGAGGAGAGGTTGTAACGCTCCCTCTTCCTCTCGCCGGATATCCTCTCCTTACAGACCTTACGTCTTCTGTCAGCCATCTTCTGGTTGTCATTCCTGCGCCATCTCATGGTCTATTCCCTGTCTTCTTACATTTCACTCAATTATCAAATTACCGCTTCATAGCTACCAGGTCAGAAAGCATCTCATCCGATACAGTGATCATCTTGGAGTTGGCCTGGAAGCCTCTGTGAGTAGTAATCATATCAGCAAACTCCTTCGCCAAGTCAACGTTGGAAGCCTCGATGTAGCCGGGCATTAGGGTTGAGGTGGAACCTTCGCCTGGAATGGAAGCTGCCATTTGCCCTGTATTGTCTCCCTCATTCGTAGTATAATAATTATTACCAACCTTCATTAAACCATTAGGGTTCTGGAATGTTGCGATGGCAACTGTTCCAAGGTAAATGGTTTTTGTCACGATAGATTCTTTAGTACTCGTTGTAGTAGTACCGTCCGGATTAGTGGTTGTAGTTGTTGTTTCAACTGTTACGTCAATGGATGCCGATATCTTTCCTGTATTATCAATCTGAATATTTGCCAATTTCATCGCATCCTCATCCGAAGGGGTCGTCAAATAAGTGGGTTTATACGTAGGTAAATTTGTGCTGGAGATAGGACCCTTTTCTGCCGCAGGCGCTCGCAGTGGAACCAATGTTTGAGCCTGATCTTTATTTACAATACCTGTCATTATATTGTCTTTATCCGGCTGAAAACCATATACAAAATTACCATTTCCATCAACAACAAACCCTTCGCTGTCCACAGTAAACTGACCTACTCTTGTATAATAAAACCCTGTCGACTGTGCCTCTCTTATCCCTACACTTGCCACATTATTCATTACCATATAAAACCCTTCGCCATCAATAGAAGCATTAAATCCCCCTCTATAAGTAGGCGTACTGGCAGTCATATCCATGCCAATGGTTCCCATCAAAGTACCATAACCATACTGAGCCGCGTTCACACCACCGACGCTACCATTATTACCAGTAGAAGCCGTAGATGTCTGATACATTGCCTCCTTAAATGTATAAGTCTGCGCCTTAAAACCATCCGTATTTACGTTTGCAATATTATGGCCTACTACGTCCATCTTGTTCTGGTGGGCCCGCAGGCCTGCCACCGCTGAATCCATTGCTCTTAACATAATCCGTTTTCCTTTCTTTTGCCGTTCTTCCGCCTGCCCATCTGACAGGCGGATTAAGCATCCTCCCAGAGGTCCTGCTACATGATAACGGCGCTGTCAATATTAGTAAACACTCGTTCCTTCATATCACTCTGGGACATAGTGGTAACCACGGTATTGTTGGGCACATTCACAATGAAAATCCCCTGCGCCCCGATAATGGCCACATCCCTGGCCCCCTTCTTCCTGGCATCCTCCACCGCATGTTCCAGATTACTCATCAATTGATTGTCAACGGCAATTCCCCTCTCACTCAAGCGCTTTGTGGCGTGTTTGGAAAAATTCAGGCCTACCTTCGCCCTTTGCTGGAGCATCTGATAGAAATCCTGACTCTCCCCCACTCCAGGCGTTTTTGTGTTCTGGCCGGGGATGCCCTGTCTGCCGCTGTCTATACGGCCAATTCCATTCACATCCATACTCAATCCTCCAAAAGCCATCGCTCTCGCGGCTCATTGCCTTACATAAATCTACTTACCGATAAATCCAATTTACACTTTCTTAGGTCCTTCCGTGCTTCCAGTTCCTCCGCTTCCGCCAGGTCCCTCTTCACTTCCGGTTCCCTCGCTCTCGCCAGGCTTTTCTGTCTCACTGTCATCCGGTTTTTTATTGTACGGATCAGGAACACGTCCCACACCTACCAGGTGATTCAAAGGATGCTCCGTGTCGTCTCCCACCACCTTAAATACCGGGTTCCATTTCGTAAAGTTCACATACTACACCTTAGCATATATTAAACAAGTTGTTTCTTAATGTCCATAAGAATTTTCTTTTACTACTGCAACCGTCACTTCCTGACCCACCAAACTTCCCGCATAGGTCTGGGCGCTGGTCGCTGTAGAAGCCTCAATGGCCTCGGACATGGACGTGATGGACTTCATCATCGCCATCTGAGTCATCTGGTTCATCAGCTCGCTGTTGTCCATAGGACTGGTTGGATCCTGATATTGAAGCTGCGTCGCCAACAGCTGAAAAAAGTCCGTGACACTCAAGGTATTCTTATCATTAGACTTTGCTTCATAGTACGTAGCCACATACGGATTCGAGGTTCCGCTGATTGAAAATTCTGATGCCATGCTATCTTCCTCCTTTTATCTGCCTTACACAAGCCCCAGCCGAAGCTGCTGTGCGAAAGATTCTGCCTGATGCTCCTTCTCTCCCTGATTCTGCTTCTGGCCTTCCTGCTCTCCTTGCTCTCCGCCGCGGTTCTGGTTCTGCTCCTCCTCGTAAGGATTCTCGCCTGACTGCGCCGGCTGCGTATAGATGATAGTCTCCTGTCCTGTCTTCTCCTCCAGAATCGCCGCAATCTCCGACGCTCTCTGGCTTAAGATATCCAGGGTTCTAGGATTGGATGCCATGATGGAAAGAGATGCCCGATCCCCCTCATACACCAGCCGAATGGTAAGTTTCCCAAGTGAAGCTGGCTCCAACTCCACCGTCAAGGTTCTGGCTGTCTCAAAGGTCTTGGAAGCCAACACCTTCCCCAAATCCTCCGGAAGTTGCCACGGCGTAGTCTTTAACGGAATCTGCTCTGTCCTCTGCCCCACAGCTGATGGGCTTTGAACCTGTTCCGGCATCCGTACCTCGGTACTGTACACATTCTCCTGCCCTGCCGGCTGGCTGTCCCAGTTCTGGCGAACCCTCCGGTCATCCGTCTGCACCCCTGTCAAAACCTCTGGCCTTGACTCTGGCTTTGCATCCGTATGGCTCCCGCTGTCAGAACGCTCCTGAGTCTGAACTACTTTCTCCGGCTCTGCCTCCTGTACTGGCTTCTCCGCCGTCTGCACCTCCACAGTCGGCTTCTCCTCTACAGATTCCGCCGCTTTCACTGCAACCGCCTCTTTTGGCTGTACCTGCGCCACCCCATCTTCCTGGGCCACCGCTTCCGAAACCACTTCCGCCGTCGCAACGCTGCCAGCCATCTCGCCGGCACTCTCTACCACTGCTGCTGCCACAGCCTCTGTCTCCGGCATATCTACCACTGTATCCGGCTGAATCAGCATCTGAGCCGCTGCCTGCTGCAATGCTGCCTGCTGAAGCGCTTCCTCAGAAGCAACCAACTCTTCCTTGCTGCCGTCTGCCGCTTTCACTTCTTCCTTGCCATTCTCCTGGCCTTTCTGAACCACATTCTCATCCGTCTTCGTCCCGTCGGCTACCTTGTTCTCTTTTCCCGCCTCCGTCTTCCCGGATTGCTGCGCCCCATCTTTCTTAGCCTGAAGAAGCTTGGTAAAGTCATCCTTCTGCACCGATGTCCGTTCCGGGCTCTTCCCCTTCGCCACATCAGCTTTAGCTGTCACAGACGGCTGCACTTTCACTGCTGTCATACTGTTCCCTCCTTTCTCTATCATAATTATTTATAATCAACAGTCCAAGACTGCGATTACCCTATTTATCTTACTCCTGCCGCGCTCTTCCCTCTGGCCGTCTAACAACCTAGCAACCTAACAGCCAGCCAGTAAAGTAGCTTCGGAGTAATGATAAAACATCTGCAGACCATTTTTCACGTCGGCACTTAGCGCACGTCATTTGGGCGCTTAGTACCGCTATGTGAAAACCTGAGCGAAAGCGTGTCGGAAGATGTTTTATCATTACTTCGAAGCGGCCCACACCGCGACACCCCTTAGCATGCAACATCCCATGCCGTACTACACATCCCAGTCACCCTCTCATCCCCTATGCTGATGCCTAGCCCGAATCGACGTATTGGACACAAACTCCTCCACAAACGTCTCATCCGCCTTCATCACGGCCTTCTGATACTCCTGAAGTTTCTTCTCCTTCAACTTCTCAAACTTCGATGTATCCACCTTTGCCGAGATCACTTCCTGCTTCTTCTCATTCTCCTGCTTCTTCAGAACATTCAGCCGCCCCTTCTCCTCCTGTATCATCTCCTCCATCCGTCCGATACACATACTGAACAGCCTGCAATCCTCAATGGTAACCCCTTGCTCCTTAGCCCTGTCAAAGTTATCCTCATACCCAGCCAGCCGCCGGTTCAACCCCCGAATCTCTTCCTGCTTCTTATTCACTCTCTGAACGATAACCGCATGCTCCGTCTTCAAATTGTCCAACACCTGTGTCTTATAATCCAACACTGTGCCCAGTCTGTATTCGAACTTCTTCACTTCCTACGCTCCTCCGAGTCAACCGGTTATCTCCTTTATCTTATGAAGCGTCTCCTCATACGTGAACCGCTCACGAATTCCCTGTTGCAGAAACCCATTAATACGGTCAATCTTGGCCACCGCCTCATCCAACGCCCCATTGGTCCCCGGCTTGTAAGCCCCAATGGAGATCAAATCTGCATTCTTCTGATACAACCCTAAAATGTTCCGCAACCTGGAAGCCGTCCGCTGATGTTCCTCCGGCACAACCTCCACCATAAGCCTGGATATGCTGGCCCCTATGTCAATGGCTGGAAAATGATTCTCATTGGCCAGCTGTCTGCTAAGCACAATATGCCCATCCAAAATACCTCGAACCGTATCCGAGATCGGTTCATTGGTATCATCACCTTCCACCAGCACCGTATAAACCCCTGTGATCGATCCCTTGTCAAAATTCCCGCTTCGCTCCAAAAGCTTAGGGAACTCCGCATAGATAGAAGGCGTATACCCTCTGGCAATCGGCGGCTCGCCGATGGCAAGCCCGATCTCCCTCTGGGCCATGGCATATCTGGTAAGGGAATCCATCATCAGAAGCACATCATACCCCTGATCCTTAAAATACTCTGCAATGGTCGTGGCTACCAACGGGCACTTCATTCGAAGCATAGCCGGCTGATCTGAAGTAGCAACCACCAGAACCGAGCGTCTCATTCCTTCCTCGCCCAAATCTTTCTCAATAAACTCCAGAACCTCTCGTCCACGCTCTCCAACCAATGCAATCACATTGATATCCGTCTTTACATTCTTGGCGATCATCCCCATCAGGGTACTTTTCCCAACGCCAGATCCGGCAAAAATCCCAATTCTCTGGCCTTTCCCTATGGTATTCAACCCATCGATGGCCTTGATCCCGAATTCCAGCCTTTCCCGTATGGGGGGACGGTTCAGAGGATTGATATATGGACTGTTCACCGTATAATGCCTGGAATGTGGCAGCGGTTCCCCTCCATCCATGGGCTCCCCTAATGCATTGATGATCCTGCCCCTTAAGAAGTCCCCTACTGGCACCTTCAGCCTCCGCCTGGTATTCCTCACAAAACTCCCTGATGCGATGCCGCTGGTCGGCTCATACGTCATAAGTTGTATCCGCTCATTCTTAAATCCCACAACCTCTGCCGGCATCTGGCGATTCTGCTCTTCATTGTAGATCATAACGATATCGCCGATGCTGGCACGACCGCCGGAAGCTTCCATGGACATCCCAACTACATTTTCAATTTTCCCGATATAGCTGATAGTCTCCGATTTGCCAATCAAAGGCGGTATCTTCTCATACATAAACAAGGCTCCTATATCCTGATATTCTCCAGTATATCCCTGATGTTCTCTATCTGTGTATTAACGCTGATATCCACAATCTCTTCCGGCATCTCTATGATGCAGCTTCCGTCTTCTTCCTTGTCCATGACAATGAACTTAATGTTATCCGACAGATGAGAAAGTTCTTCCAACACATCAGCATCTGCTTTCATCATCATGTCATAATCATATTTATCAATGTAGATTTTAACCCATGCAGTTTTCTTAAGCTTCTCTGTTGCGGAGATAATCATCTGCTTGATGACCTCGCCACTGGATTTTAAGCTTATGTGGATCACTTTCTCACCTATGGCCACCGCACAGTCCTTCAACTCTTCCAGATATGTGTGAACACAGTCTTCCTTTGCCCTGTCTACCGCCTGAAGAGCCCGTTTCATGTCTTCCTGAAACTCCAGAAAATCATTCTGAAAACGTTGCCGTACTTCTTCTTCCGCCGTCTGTTTTCCTTCCAGATGCCCTTCCTCATATCCGGTCTGGTAGCCAGAACGCTTCGCCTGATCTCTGGCGCTTCTGGCCTGAGTTCTGGCTGCCTCCACAATATCGGCAGCCTGCTGTCTGGCCTCCTCAAGAATTCGCTCCGCTTCTTCTCTGGCCTCTTCCCTGGCAGCCTCAATAAGAGTTTCCCGAATCGCTTCCGGGCTCTCCTCCTCTTCCTCCTGCCACTCAGGTTCCGGCTGCTCCAAAGGTTCCACCTCTGGAGCTATATCTTCTAATATAAGGGAATCATCCTCTTTTTTCGCTCCGTCTTTCGTGTAATGAGGAAACACCGGCTTTCTGTGATTCGGTGTTTTGCTGGCTGCCATCTCTTCCAGAGGGGGGATATACTGCTCTACCATCGACTTCTTTGACATATCAGTGCGTTTGATAACTCGTCTAGATGATGATATCGTCGTCCCCTCCCTTCTTGATGACTACTTGCCCCTGCTCCTCCAGGGTGCGGATGACATTCACAATACGCTGCTGCGCCTCTTCCACATCCTTCAGTCTGACATTGGTCGTAATCTCCAGGTCTGCCCGTACAGAATCGGACATACGTTTGGACATATTCCGGAAGAAGATGTCTTGCATCTCCTTGCTTGCGCTCTTCAATGCATATACAATATCCTTGGTATCGCAATCCCGGACAAAACGCTGTACAGACCGATCGTCCATATCCAAAATATTCTCGAACACGAACATCTTCTCCCGAATGCTCTGGGACAATTCCGGATTACGCTTATCCAACTCTTCGAAGATCTTGCGCTCGCTGCTGCGATCCACATGGTTCATCATGTCCGCCACATAATCCACACCGCCCAGGCTCATATTGTCCTCGCTGGTGATAATCGTAGCGAACTTTCTCTTCATCTCTTCTTCTACAATGGCAATGGCTTCCGGAGATACCCGATCCATGCGGGCCATGCTCTCAACCGCCTGAATCTTCTTCTCCTCCGGCAGCTGCTCCAACACTTGGGCCGCCTGCTGGGGTTCCATATAAGCCATGATCAGGGCGATCACCTGGGGACGCTCATTCTGCAGAATAGACAGTAACGCTTTCGGATCTCCCTTCATAAAGAAGTTAAACGGCTTTGACTGCAGGGTCTTGGAAACCTTCTCCAGAAGGTTTCTGGCAGTAGACTCACCAAACGCTTTCTCCAATACGTTCCTGGCATAGTCCAGACCGCCGTCAGTCATCATCTTATGTGTCAGACACAGTTTGTAGAACTCATCCAGGGTTCCCTCCACCTGAGTGTTGGAGGTCTTCCCCAGTTTTGCCACTTCATAGGTCAGTTCCTCTATGTCCTCTTCGTTTAAATACTTATAGATCTGAGACGCTCTGTCAGCTCCAAGGGATACAACGACCAGAGCCGCCTTGCTTTTGGGATCTGTGATGAGAGCCTCTCCCTCTGGCTTTGCGCTATTGCTTTCTATTAGCAGCTCTTTGTTGATTTCTGCCATCCCCGTCTCCCTCCTCTCCTCTCAGCCAGCTTTGAATCAACTTAGCAGCAATCTGCGGATTCTGATCCACGAAATCGCCGATATTCTGCTTCAGTCGCAGGCTGCGCTGCATACGGAGATTGAGAATCTCCTCATTCTTGGCAAATTCATCTTCCTCTTCAGCCATCTCTTCTCCGACAACCGGCTGGCCATCCTCAGTCTGAATGCCTTCCTCACCCAGAGGAAGCACGCCTTCGGACATCTGGTCACCTTCAATAAACTCGTCGCCTTCCATAACAACTTCCGGTGCCTTACGTTTCTTGCTGCTTCTGATAAGAAGAAGCACCACAAGAAGAATCAACAGAAGGATACCCGCGCCGATAGCAATCAGTACCGGAAGCGGAATCGCCTGAAGAATCAAAGCCGGACCAGTGACCGGAACCACCGGAGGCTGTTGAACTTCTACAACCGGGCCCATAGCACGAACCACTGTCACTTTGTCATCCACAGTATCCACCGGAATGCCTGCCGAATTGGCGACCAGGCGCTTCAGTTCCTGCTCGCTTACCGTGGTGGTATCTTCGGTATTGACCACAACACCGATTGAGACATCTTCCAACACGCCAGGGTTAATCTGACGCTGTTCCTTTAACACATTGTATAACCAGATCCTGGATGCGGTTCCATTGGAATAACTGTCCGCATTCTGGCCTGTACCGTCGTTGTTAGTATATCTGGGTGTATCTGCATTGGCATCGGCTCCTACCACACCGCTCGCCGTAAGGGCAGAAGAAGACGAGTTTTCTGTAGTCACATCCTCTGACTGCAAAAATCCTGTCTTATCCTGCTCATCAATCTTATCTGGTGTCGTATATTGGGTAATCTCCTGAATCAGGCTTTCCATGTTCAGGGTTCCCTTTACCGATACTGCTACATTGCCAACGCCGTATAGTTGCTCCAACACTCTCCGTACATTGGCAGCTATATTGCTCTCTACCAGAGTCGTCAAACTGGCTAAATCACTGGTATTTCCCGCAGTGGAACCAGTATCCTCACCGCTCACTTCCAACATGGTATTGGCATCAAACACCGATACCTCTCCAAAATTCATTCCCTTTACGGAATGGGAGATCAGGTTTTTAACTGCCTGAGCCTTCTCCGGAGTCAGGGTACTGCCATTCTGCATAGTTATGATAACAGAAGCGGTAGCTGGCGCAGCCGCTGTATCGCTTAAAGCATACTGCTGCTCCACACCTTCGCTTATGGTTACTTTGGCATCCTGCACACCTTCAAACATCCGGATCGTCGCCCCCAGACGATCCTGCAGTTCATACCGAGTCAGCTGTTTTTTGTCAGACTCAGTACTCATGAGCCCTGTATTGTCCAAATACATGTCATAGGCAAAACCGCTCTTGGGATAGCCCTGGCTTAGAAGGTTGACTCTAGTCTGTTCCACGGAAGCCTCCGGAACACGTATCGAGCCATTGCTGTCATTATACTGATATGTAATTCCTTGTTCCTGCAAAAGGGAAACCACTTGCTGCGCTTCATCCTGGTTTAAGCCGGTAAATAGAGTAGAGTAGTCTGTTTTTCTTCCAAGATTCAGTGCAAGTATTGCAATCAGGGCAACTCCAACTGTCACCCCGGCAATTGCTAAAATAATATTCCGGGTCTTTGCCGGCATATTCTGCCAGCTTTCTTTGAAATTTTGCACGCCTTTATCCAACCTTTGTCAAATTTAATCTCATCAGACACTCATCTTAATCAATTCATTGTAAGATTCTACGGTTTTATTCCGCAGCGCAATCAGCACATCCAGGCTTAAACCGGCCTTTGCCTCGGCAATGGGCAAGGTATGTGCATCATCCAGCTGCCCGGTAGACAGCAAATACTGCTTATATTCTACATCTGCCTGAGTCTCTTTTACCTGGTTCAGCGCATTCTTGAAAATATCCTTGAATAAAGATGCCTCTTCATTGACTGCAGCTGCCTCCTGGCTGCCGCTCATATTCAAATTTCCAATAGTTCCCCATGGCTGCATGGGTACAATAAATGATGTTCCCTCCATAAAAACGGCTTCCTTTCTGTCACTTTATGACACTTCCGATACGTTCCATCGATCACCTGCGACCTCAAACAAGGGTGCTCTCTTACAAAAATATTAGAACGTCCTTGCAGCGCTCTTCAAACGATTCAAATCGTTGTTAATTGAACTTAGCATATACTGGTACTCATAAGCAGTTCGGACAATCTCCACCTGCTCCTGATCCATATCCACATTGTTGCCATCCAGCCTGGTTGATTCGTCCCATGTGGTATTCACCCACATCCTGGTAGAGTCAATGGCATTGGAGACCTTCTGTCTCGGTGACCTAGCTGAATTGCTTGCATCGGAAAGCCGTTTGGCCAGTTCCTCCTCAAATGTCACATACTGTGACTTAAATCCTGGAGTATCTACATTGGCAACATTATTCAATGATACTGCCTGCCTCTGCCATAAAAAATCAAGAACCTTTTCTGTCAGCGGAATGCCATTACCATAAATTGATGACATAATTCTCTTCTCCTCTCACCCTCATCATACTATTTTCCATCATTTCATAGTTTTTTTCAACCGTAAAAATTTACCATATTGAGATTTACTCTTAAGTTCTTTTTATATATCTTGACAATACCAGAGGGGCAAAAAAGCGCGCAACCCCCCCACTATATTCATTTTACTATTATGCCCTATTATTTTTCTTCTGTCAACGATTTTATGCACTTTATCACCAAAATCAATTTTGAGAATATTTATCAAACATAAACACCTTAAGAAAAACAAATAAGCCCTCCGCCATAATGCGAAGGGCCCAGACTGTAGACAAAGCACTTCTTGCATTCCTTAAGCCAGAAGTGCTTTCCTTGTTTTAGGTACAAAAACTGTATATATAAATTTGTCCAAAATATAGGTTGCCCCTATTAGCCCT
>JAETTS010000663.1 GCA_021769025.1 Enterocloster bolteae | reverse complement strand
AACATGCAGCCCAATGGTTTCATGAAAAATGGGGAATTCCGCTGGATGCTTATCTGGAAAGCATGGAAGCATGCCTGAACGGAACCGGTGGCATCCCCAGGTGGTATCTGGCTATGGAGGGCCAGAGGATCATCGGAGGCCTGGGCGTGATTGAAAATGATTTCCATGACAGAAAGGATCTGGCTCCCAATGTCTGCGCTGTCTATACCGAGGAGGACAGGCGGTGTCAGGGGGTGGCCGGTGCGCTGCTGGATTATGTATGTAAGGATATGAAGGCGTGGGGAATACACACGCTGTATCTGGTAACGGACCACACCTCTTTTTATGAGCGGTATGGGTGGGAGTTTTTGTGCATGGTCCAGGGAGACAGGGAACCAGATATGTCGAGAATGTATGTCCACAGGGAGTGACTACCTGGGAACCAATTCTAAGGTGTCTTCGAACCAGTGCCAGGCATCTGCCAGTCAATTATTATCTGTCAGCTAATGCCGCACATTGACAAGCTTGCCAATATGAGAAACTCAGTGATTGGCAGGTATCCGTTACATAAAATTCAGAAAAATGGCCATCCTTATAGTTAATGGAAGATGATGTTCTAATACCATAAGGAGGCCATTTTTATGTATGACGAATTTGAGATTACCGGCGTTTACGGACGAGAAATCCTGGATTCCAGGGGGAATCCTACGGTGGAGGTGGAAGTCCGTCTGGAGGGCGGGGCGCTGGGCCGCGCAGCGGTTCCTTCCGGTGCATCTACGGGAAAATTTGAGGCGGTGGAGCTTCGGGACGGGGGGCAGCGGTATGGCGGCCTGGGCGTAAGAAAAGCGGTGGAGCACGTCAATACAGTATTGGCGGACACCATTGTGTTTGAATCGGCGTTAAACCAGAAACGGATCGATGCTCTTTTAAGAGAGGCGGACGGAACAGAGAATAAAGGAAAGCTTGGGGCCAATGCAATCTTAGGCGTGTCTATGGCTGTGGCCAGGGCTGCTGCCAATGGCCTTAAGATGCCCCTTTTCCGTTACCTGGGAGGAATCGCTGCCAGCCAGCTTCCCATGCCTATGATGAACATCCTAAACGGCGGCGTTCATGCGGATAATACGGTGGATCTTCAGGAGTTTATGATTATGCCTGTAGGTGCCAAAGAGTTTTCAGAAGGGCTTCAGATGTGTGCTGAGATCTACCATACTCTGAAAAAACTGTTGAAAACCAGCGGATATTCAACGGCGGTAGGAGACGAGGGAGGATTTGCTCCTGATTTAAAAGACACAGAGGAAGTGTTGACATATCTGGTGGATGCGGTGAAGCTAAGCGGATACCGTCCGGGAGAGCAGATAAAGATCGCCATAGATGCGGCTTCCAGTGAATTGTATGATGAAGAACGAAAGGTTTACGTTTTCCCTGGAGAGAGTAAGATGACCGGGAAACCTGTGGAGCGGACGGCGAAAGAGATGGTGGAATACTACAGCAGCCTTGTGGAGAAGTTTCCCATTATATC
>JAETTS010000662.1 GCA_021769025.1 Enterocloster bolteae | reverse complement strand
ATTATCTGGCCTCCCGTTATGTGGCCGTTCTGGATAAGCTGGAACGCAACTATCAGGGTGATGAGCTGGCAGCCCAGCGAGCCAAGCTGGAGGAGATCTATCAGACCGGGAAGTCTGGGATGATTGACGGCTACACCCAGCTTTTGCAGGACAATCTGGGCATCTCTAGTCAGGATGCTCAAGCAATTAAGGAGAGCTTTTCTTCAATCCTATCGGAGAAGGTGGATACCTATCGTAGTGCGCTAGGGAAGGTGAATGAGACTGTGTCCCAGATGGGCCCGGATAGTGTTTGGCTCAAAAATCATGATGCTTACATAGCGTCTCAGCTCCGGGCCACGAAGACGACAGGACAGAGTAAGGCTCAGTATTCTGTGAAAGATCTGGCCTCCGCAGGGCAGATTGCACAGAGCTACCAGGCCGAGATTTTCAATGCATCTTCTTGCGGCCGGAACGAGGCGACCCTGGCACTCAATTTGTCCATGGCGGATATGAAGGCGGAGACGATGATCCAGAAAGGGTTGGTAAGCCAAAATATGGCGGCCCTGCTCCGCAGCAGCCGCACCCAGGGACATGAAAATGTCTTAAACGCTTTGGACCAAGCCCTGGCGGCCAGGGAGAGCAATCGTGCATCTGGTGAGCCCAAAGGAACATTTGCTCCAGTGGATATCAGTACATTCCAGAAAATTTATCAGGCTGTAATGGACGCCTATAAGCAAAATGGCGGTAATGGGGCCGAAGCCATCCGCACTGGAGCCTCCTATGGTCAAAAGGTGACCGCCCAGGCTACCGCAAAAAATCCTAACGCCCTTCGTTGGGGTGTTGTCATCGACGATTATTGGAAGAACTTCTATAAAGCGCCCACTGTGGGCGAGGCAACACGGTTAGAGCGTCAAGTAGATAAGCTGATGGCTCAGATCGGTAAACCCAGCAATCGAAACAATTCCACCTATCAGAAATATGTGAACAACTGGAGTGAGTTTCTGGCATCAATCAATGGCAGTGGCATGATGGATGTCCGGGCGTGACCGGAGCAGTGAAATACATATTCTCCATTGTCATAGAAAAATCAAGGTTTTTTCCAAAATCATCTGTCCCCGTTTGAGCGGATTTTGACATATGTTTGACATAAGCTAATTAGCGAGCTTCTGGACTATGGGCAAAAGGACGCACAATGAGTGGTGACAGCGATGTAATATCGTTGAAATGAGGTGCACAATGTGTCCATGGACATGGCAGAAGGAAAGCTGATGAAGCGTATAGAGCCGTGGGAAGAAGCGGTGGAAAAACTATATAAAGAGATGTACCCAGTGCTCTATGTCTACGCTATGCGGATTCTGAAGGACAGTGACATGGCGGAGGAAGCTGTTCAAGATGCTTTCTGCATCGCCTGTGCCAAGCGTGATGAGTTTTTAAGCAGCGAAAATCCTCAGGGATGGGTCATGATCACATTGAAGTATGTGATGCAGAATATGCTCAGGAATCAGGCAAAGAGTAAAAAA
>JAETTS010000661.1 GCA_021769025.1 Enterocloster bolteae | reverse complement strand
ATTCTTGCCTCACCCTCTAGAAACACTCTTCTCTGGGACATCAAGCATCCAAAGGACCAAGTGCTTTCCCTTCCACTGATGTGAGATGAGGCCGTCCTCTGCTACATACGTAGGGTACCAGACCATGTATAATCTATGGTTGGTGGTTAGGGCCATGGGAGCCCTGAGGGGTCTGGGTAATGGATATTGTTGTTAATTACAGTCTCCTTCAGCTCCCTCAGCCCTTCCCCTACATCGTCCATTGGGATCTCTAGGCTCAGTTCAATGGTTGGCTGTGAATATCTGCATCTGTATCAGTCAGGTGCTGGCAGAGCCTCTCAGAGGACAGCCACACCAGACTCCTGTTTGCAAGCACATCTCAGCATCAGCAACAGTGTCCGGTTTGGTGTCTGCAGATCTCTGGATGGCCTTTCCTTCAGCCTCTGCTGCATTTTTGCCCTGCATTTCCACTAGACAGGGATAACTGTGATTTAATAAGAGATGTCTGATTTGTCCCATTCTTGCACTGTGGACCGTGTCTATCTACTGCAGGTGGTGTCTTCAGGTTCAATTTCACTGTTGGTGTTGATGTTGGCTAACGTCATCACTCTTGGGTCCAGAGAACCTGTTGGATCCTTAGTATCTGGGACATTCTAGAGGTTACCCCCATCCTCCACTGTTCATTCTTTCTATACTCATTCTCCTGGTCCTCTGTGCTTCTCTCCTGTCTCTTCCCACATCTGATCCTGTTCTCCTGTTTTTCCATTTAACTCCCCTCTCCCACACACGGTCCTTCCTCCATGTGCCTCCCATGATAATTTTCTTCCCCCTTCTAATTGGGATTGAAGCAGTCCCTCTTTGTCCTTTCTTATTAAGCTTCAAGTGTATATGAGTTTATTGTGGATATTCTGAGCTCTTGGGCTAATTTCCACTTACAAGTGACTGCATTCTATGTGTGTTTATTTGTGTTTGTGTTACTTCACTCAGGATGATATTTTCTAGTTTCATCCATTTGCTATGGTCTCCTGCAATTCTTTAAGGGATTTTTGTGTTCCCTATACAGGGGCTTCTATCTCTTTACATCTGTTGTCCTGTATTTCTTCGATGAAATTATATATGTCCTTTTTAAATTCCTTTAACTTCATCATGTTAAGTGATTTGAAGTACAAACATTTCTTTTTCTTTTCTGTTGTGTTGAGAGTATCCTAGCCTTGTTGGTTTGAGAACTGGGTTCTGATGATGTCATGTAACCTTGGTTTTTATTGCTTCAGATATTATACT
>JAETTS010000660.1 GCA_021769025.1 Enterocloster bolteae | reverse complement strand
CAAGCGGTTCTCCGTCACGGATCTTCTGGAGGTTGTTCAGGCCGCAGGCGATGCCTTTGTTGCCGTTTCTGTTGAAGGCATAGAAGCTGATGGAAGCCCTGCCGTAGACTCCGGAATATCTTTCGGAGCGTTCAAGGATCGGCTGTCTGTCTGCATCCACGATCCCGGGGGCAGTGCCGCTGTTGGCGTTGAGGAAATAGGAACCGGCATAGGCTTCATCGTCAGGCCTTTCCATGTCTCCGTCACGGAGAGGTGTTTTCAGGACAGAGAGGGCAGGAACCGATTTTCCGTTTCCTTTCAGTTTTGCCTGGCCTTCTTCATAAGCGGCCTGGATGGCAGCCTGGATCTTTTTAACAGTTACGGTATCGGACTTCGGGATGATGAGGGATACGCTGTATTTTGGTGCGCCTCCGTTGATGGATTTTGGCTCCCATGCGTTGACATAACTCCATCTGGTGTTTACTCCGGTGATTACTTTTGTTGGATTTACGAATTTGCTCATAATGTGTTTTCCTCCTGATTTTCTTTAAAGTCATTTGCTGCTGTATTCATCGCCGGTCTCTTGTCAGAGTCCGGAACAAGCGTTGGTCTGCCCGGCGGCTTTGTGATCATGCCAGACAATAGTTCTTCAAACTTCTTTTTTCCAAGAAGTGAAGTCATTGCTGTGATCCCGAGAAGCTTTTTCTCGTATGGGTCGTAGCCTGCCTCTGCTACGGCTGCCGCAACAGCTCTATCATCTGTATATTTCCGGTTGGATTTACCTTCCACAACTTTGTACCCTGGGTATTCTGTGCCGGAGAGTGCCTGTTGGAGCGCAAATTCTTTTATATCGCCTGCCCAGGAAACAAGACTGTCGATCATCGGAAGGATGGCTGCAATCTCATCCCTGGTAAGATCCTGAGGCATTTTAAAGTCGTACCTGGCAAGCTGGAGGTTGTATTCTGCACGCTTGCGGCAGGTGGCTTTTACGGAACAGAACTGGCAGTGGTCACCGGCGGCAAAGTCACCTTCCCCTTTTATGGCAAGTTCTGCCCGGGGCTTCAGTATTTTTTCTGCCCAGTCAAGAAGTTCTTCCTTGCTGCAGTTCCATGTACTGACGCTGCTGCGTCTTGGCTGGAAGATGGTCATGCATACTTCTTCTATGTCATAGATCCCGTCGTAGGTATCCAGTGCGCCCAGTGCGTAGCACATCATCTGAGGGTTTTTGAAAGCTTCCACCAGAATCCCGAGACCATACTTGAAGTCGATGATGTGAAGGATCCTGTCCGCGACGATCAGGCAGTCACCGGTTCCGAAGCCATCCGGTACCCATTTGGAAAAATCAAGCCTTTGCTCCACAAGGACCTTTGGATCCGGGCAGAGTTTTCGGGCTTCTTCCAGCTGTTCCATGACAAAGGCGCAGTACTGATCCGTACAGTTGTCCATCTCCTGGTCAAAGTAACCCAGGTTTTCGGTTGGGTCTTTTACATCCTGGCCGAGAGCTTTCAGTACCTTGTATTCAC
>JAETTS010000659.1 GCA_021769025.1 Enterocloster bolteae | reverse complement strand
CATCTCTTCAGGGAGTTTACAATATTAATAGAGGATATACTGTGTTTAAGCAGATTGAGATCTTGGCCCAGAGTGATGAATTTTACACGGTGAAAAAAGGTACCAGCTATGGGCTGAATGTATATGACCACATCGTGTTAGACGGTTCCCTCATTGAAAAAGAAGGGGTGCTGATCTACCAATAGGAGAGGACAAGCCATGGTTGCAGACCAGTTTCATGGAATACAAAAAAGAGTTGTGGATGCCTGTATCAGAAGCGGCAGGGATCCTAAGGAAGTTACATTGATTGCTGTCAGCAAGACCAAACCGGTGGAAGATTTGCGAGAGGCGTATGAGGCAGGAGCCAGAGACTTTGGAGAGAACAAGGTTCAGGAGATCCTGGAGAAATACCCACAGCTCCCGGAGGATATCCGGTGGCATATGATCGGGCATCTGCAAACCAATAAGGTGAAGCAGGTGGTTGGCAGAACCTGCCTGATTCATTCGGTGGATTCCATAAAGCTGGCTTTAGAGATCAGCAAGGAGTCGGTAAAGCAGGGGAGGTTGACTCCGATCTTATTGGAAGTGAATGTGGCGAAAGACGAGACCAAGTTTGGATTTTGCCTGGAAGAGACAGAGGCAGCACTAGAAGAGATTAGCAGATTGGAGGGCTTAAAGGTAAGTGGTCTGATGACAATTGCCCCTTTTGTGGAAGAAGGGGAAGCCAATCGGCAAATTTTTCGAACATTTCATGAATTTTTTGTTGACATGAAATGTAAAAACATTGATAATGTTAGCATGAGTATTCTTTCCATGGGGATGACGGGAGATTTTGAGGTGGCCATCGAGGAAGGAGCGACCATGGTGAGAGTAGGCACCGGTATTTTTGGTGCTAGGCAGAGGATAGGAGAGTAGCAATGAGTCTTTTGGGAAAAATTATGGATAGCATGCGGCTAAGTGATGACGAAGACGATTACTTCTTAGATGACGATTATGAAGACGAAAAACCGGCCAGAAAAAGCATTTTTGCGAAGAAAGACAATGACTATTACGACGATTACGATGAGGAGGACGAGCCTCCCAAGTTCAGGTTTCCAGGAAGGTCCTCTGCAAAAGTAGTGCCTATGAAGCAACCGCAGCATGCGGCGGAATTTACGATGATCAGGCCCACCTCTATCGAGGACTCCAAGGAGATTGGGGATTACCTGTTGGCAGGGAAGGCCGTGGTTCTCAACATGGAGGGGTTGCATATGGAGGTGGCTCAGCGGATCATTGATTTTACCTCCGGAGCGACTTATGCCATCAACGGGAACCTGCAGAAGATATCCAACTATATTTTTATTGCTGCACCGGAATCGGTTGCCCTTTCCGGCGATTTTCAGGATTTACAGGGCGGGGCGTTGGATATTTCAGGGATGAACCTGCGACTGTAATGGAAGTTCCATAGCAGTTGTTTGTAAAGCTGATAGATAAAAGAACGGAATGGTGAGCAGACGGTCTTTCGGATCGTTTGCTTTCTTCTGT
>JAETTS010000658.1 GCA_021769025.1 Enterocloster bolteae | reverse complement strand
GAGCCGGAGGGGCACTCAAAACAACTGCCGGAAGACGGATGTTCAGAGGGACTGTCTGAAGGAACACATCCAAAACCGCTGTCAGAAGGTGTGGCTCCAGGGTGGCCGGATGCTTCCTCTGCCTGTGACAGTACCCCAAGGAGCTGGGTAAGGCCCTTTTTTTCCCTGCCGCAGCAGGCTACCACCGGGATCCGCAGAGTCTTTTCCAGAGCCTTAAAATCAATATGAATGCCTTTTCTGGCTGCCTCGTCGCAGAGGTTTGCACAGAGGATGACTTGGGGCATTTTAGACTCGTCCCGGCCGGAAATGAGATCACAGGTCTGTTTTAACAGATGGAGGCCACGTTCCAGGCAGGTACAGTCGCAGATCAGCAGAAGATACTCATAGGCCTGTGTTTCCACATAGTCGCGGGTGACGGCCTCCTCGCCGGAGCGGACATCAAAGGAATAGACACCAGGAAGATCCAGGGCCAGAAAATCATGGTCTCCAGCCAAAAAACGTCCCCGGGTACAGGAGACCGTCACGCCTGACCAGTTGCCGGTGTGCTGGTGCAGGCCGGTCAGAGTGTTGAAGATCGTACTCTTTCCCACATTGGGATTGCCGACAAATGCAATGCGGCGCGTCATAGGGCGGCCTCGGCTTTCTCCGCCAGAATGAAACGGCTGTCCTCGTCGCGCAGGGCGATAACGGCGTTTCTGACAAGATAGGCGGCAATACTGTTTTTTCGCTTAAGGACGCAGGAAACCAGGGCATCCGGCTCAAAACCGAGGTCATTTAAACGCTTTGCCATGAGGCTGTCATTTGCCAGATGGCATATCCTGGCACTTTGGCCGGGCTTTATATCACATAATGGAATCAGCATGGAATCACTCACTCATAGTATCTTATGAATGAGATATGCTAAAATACGAAAAGGGTGAATGGACGGCTCTCTTTTGCCAGGCCGGGATGGGAAAAATGCAGCAGCGGTCCGAAGCTGAAAATGTAGAAATCCTGCGTAATCTTTGCTGCCAACAGGAAGAAATAGAGGAAACTGTGAAATCAACCTTTTCAAAACCGGAGAAATAAGGTATAATTAAAGAACAGAAAAGCAAGGTTTGCAGTTCCTGTTCATTTAAGGGAGCGGGAAACAAATGCAAAAATAAGTGTAAATGGGAGGTCCAAAATTATGTTGGTTACAGCAAAAGAAATGCTCGAGAAAGCAAGAGAAGGCAAGTATGCAGTAGGTCACTTCAATATTAACAACCTGGAATGGACAAAAGCAATTCTTCAGACTGCCGAGGAGTTGAGATCCCCGGTAATTCTTGGCGTATCCGAGGGCGCAGGAAAATACATGGCCGGCTATAAGACAGTTGTAGGTATGGTAAATGGAATGCTGGAAGAGTTAAAGATTACAGTTCCGGTTGCCCTGCATCTGGATCATGGCAGTTATGAAGGCTGTTTAAAGTGCATTGAGGCTGGATTCTCTTCCATCATGTTCGATGGTTCCCATTATCCGATTGAGG
>JAETTS010000657.1 GCA_021769025.1 Enterocloster bolteae | reverse complement strand
AGGCGGATTCAATACGGTTCAACTCTTGCCAGTCAATGAATGGGCCGTTGTCATGATAAAACTGCCTCTCTCCTACATTGAAGGGAAATGTCCCTACGCAGACGTGGTCTATATTGGCCTCAAAGTGGTTAATTTCATCTGCATAGAAGCCGTAATCCTGGTATGTCTTATCCGCTCCCATTTCCTCAAATTCAAAGTCTGGCCACAGAGCAAGGACCTGGGCGCGTATCTCATTGATATTGCCCTTGATACGGTTATAATCTCCGATATTAAAATAATCACCGGACTGCCAGTCTGTTTTTGGCTGTTGCCACATAACTCATGTCCCTCCTCGCTTTAATGGTTCCGCTCAGTCCACCATTGAATTTCAAAGTATGGTCCGTCACCCGTATCAATAAATCCGGAACATACTTATTTTCCAAAAAGGCAATGTCATTGGCATCCATCCTGGGTTCCCCACGATACTGCAGGTCATATTCCCGGTCCGATTTGAGGTAATCTCCTATCCAATCAGCAAGATTGGCTGCATGAGCCCCATCTGACACCAGGGGGTTCTCCCAGGTTTCCAGGCTACCCGTTGGGTTGAGCTGCCTGCTGACCTTAGTCTGCGTTATAAGGTATTCCTTACCCATAACCACCACCTCGGTGACCCCCGCAATGCCTGTAAGCTCCACTGTGGCATAATAGGCACTGCTGCCTATGATTGTTGCTGTCTGACCTTCTGACGGTTCTATGAGCATCACTGACAGGTCGTAGGAGGCATTGGACAGGTAAAACGTATACTGTTTATCCTGTTCTGTCACTGCTATGGTCTCCCTCACAAGCTCCTTTGTGCCGTCTGTACTGAGATTGTACATGGTGCGTACCACCTGCAGTTCCCTGACTCTGGCCAGCTGCGTGCCCTTTGGGGTCTTGGTCAGCTCTACGCCATACTCAAGGATATAATCCGTACTGTCACCGAAGGTTATGTTATCCAGGACCACGCGATTATTTGGGCATCCTCGAACAAATTCCAGTTCCAGGAAGTCAAATTCCGGGAACTCATGGCTTACCACATAGGTCTGGGTGAGCCCTGAAACCATGTAATCCTCCTGCAATGCACCATTGTAATAGGCATGGAACACGACCGTATCCGGCCAGTTCTGACCAAATTCCAGGGTTAGTCCAAAGCACTTGTACGCTGCCTCCATGGTAATTCCGACTGTGGGGTTGTCTGCAAACAACCCATTATCTCCAGCGACGGCCTCCGATACATAGCCCGTATTGAGATATGTGATTCCATCGGTCTGCCTTGGAAGGAAATATTGTGTGCTGGATACGCCTGTATAATCCTGACCAGGCAGGGCATACGTTTCCTTTTTCGCATGGTCCAGGATAGCTGCCGCATGAGAAAAGTACGTCTCGTTGTCAGATGTCGCTACCATATCCGGCACAAAACTGGATTTAAGGATTATTCTACCGGCCCGGTTCTGATACAGGATACACCTGCCGGCATTAGCAATCAGCTGCA
>JAETTS010000656.1 GCA_021769025.1 Enterocloster bolteae | reverse complement strand
CATTCCATCTCCACAATAATTCCAGGTTCAGAACCGCCTCCTCCTCTCTCGTCTTTCAACAACATGATCTTTATAATCCGGTCTTTTGCCTCCGTGCCTATGACCTCCCCATCCCCTCCGGTTTCATTATAGCCGTCAAATTCCATTCCGCCGAATGTGGCTTCTGTCCCCTGGCCATATACCGGAAGGGCATCTTCCAGGGTCTCCACCAGAATACCCTCTGACGCGTTATAATAATAGGGCCCTGCACGTCCATCCTCGTCCAAAAAGATACTCCCATCCAGATAATCCATCATTGCAGCTGACTTAGCTGCTCTCATATTGGAGATGTCCGATACCTCTCTGGCTTTCTCCATCCTGCCTGTAAAAATAGGAATGGGTATAGCAATCAATATGGCTATAATCGCCACCACAACCAGCATCTCTGCCAGCGTGAATCCTTTCGTTTTTCTCTCATCACACAAACCTTTTTCCTCCTGCTCTCTGGCTTGCCGTTCTTATGTAGTTGCTGCCGGCCTACCCTGCACTGCAGCATTGGTACCGCTGGTACTGCATCGCAGAAATAACCGGAATCTTTAAAAGACAGTACACCTGCTTTCACATAAGACTATACATGGTAAACAGAGGCATGTAAATGGAAATAACGATAAATCCTGTTAAAATCGCCAATATGGACAAAAGAACCGGTTCCAATCTGGCGATCAGCCTTTTGCCCGCATAATCTGCCTGATTTTCAAAATAATCTCCTATAGCCTTTAACATAGGCTCCAACTCTCCGGTTTTTTCGCCCAGGGCACAGACTTCCTTTAGAGCATCCGGATAGCAGCTTCTCTCCCACATACAGTCTCCCAGGGAATTGCCTTCCCACACCCGTTCCGCCATCCAGACCGTTTCCTTTAGAAGCATATAGTTTTCTATGGATTTAGCCGTCACATCCAATGCCTGAGGAAGCGCCAGACCGGAGGAAAGCATGACCGACAATGTGTGGGCGAACTGGCCGGAGGCTCTCATCAGCCGGATTTTGCCGAACAAAGGGACATTTAATTTCATCCGGTTCCACAGCACCCGTCCGTTCTCAGTTCTCACATAGCATAAAAAGACTACTGCTGCCGCCAAAGCCACGATGATCCCATGATACAGGTGGTTCTGGAAGAAGTTGGAAAAACGGATCAAAAGTTTTGTAGACAGCGGAAGTTCTCCCTGAAGCTCTGCAAAGATACCGGTCAGCAATGGAACCACCTTTACCATGACGATCATAACCACAATGACCGCCACTGTCAGCACAAAAGAAGGATACGTCATCGCTGCAGAAACTTTCTGCCGGATTTCGTGTTGTTTTGCGTAATACGCAGCCAGCCGCTCAAAGGCCTGATCCAGGGTGCCGGAACACTCTCCTGCCCGGATTGTCTCGAGAAACACTGGCGGAAAAGCCTGGGAATTTGCCTCCCACAGGCTGTCTGCAAGACTCCGGCCTGCAGCTGTACTTTCTTTCGCGTCTTCCAGAATTCTTTT
>JAETTS010000655.1 GCA_021769025.1 Enterocloster bolteae | reverse complement strand
TCCGCAGACCAGTACGGCTCCCAGCAGACTGCCTATCAGTGCATTTTTCACATTGCTTGGACTTGACCTGAGTATGGGAATTTCCCCCTCCTCAATCAGTTTAGGAGGAACCATCTCCATGATATCCCCGATATAGTCGGAGGATGTGGTTGCAATCTTGTCTGCGATTAATTTTGCCATGGATGGATCCGGATCCTCCACGGAAATAGAAAGAATCCGTGTGTCCTGGGGATTGTCAATTGTCACCTTCTCTACTAAGTCTTTATATGTAAGGTCCAGCTCCATCTCTTCGATGACCTGGTTCAGGACTCTCCTGCTTGTAACGATAATTTTATAGTCCTTGGTCAGCTGGCTTCCTATCTGCAGATCAGCCAGTGATGTCAATGTGGTTTCTTTTGAGAGGATATAAACCATTGCAGTGGACTTATACTGGGGAGTGAGCACAAAGGCGCTGAATGCTCCTGCCACGCCTCCAAACAATATAATAATTCCCAATATCATCCATATCCTGCGCCGGAACTCACCCAGCAATTCCAAGAGGTCTATCTCAATCTCGTTGTCATCATACGTCTTTTCCATACCTCGTCCTGTTCTCCTGTTTTTTAATTGTATTTCGTTTCTGTATTATTTTCTTCGCATTTCCCCGCAGCAGGCTGTGGAGTCTGCGCCCATCCAGATGTTTCACAAGCCAGCAAAAGCTCTCCTCTATGTCCGGTTTTCTGTAGTCCATGCGGTGCATATCAGTTCCCAGACAAAAGATTCTGCCCTCCGTAACCTGCTTCCTGCACCAGCGGGTTTCCTTATCCCATAAATGGTTCCCACTGAGGCTGCTGTAATTCATCTGCAGCCTGCAGTCACATTGGGCTATCTCTGACAGGTTTGTCCCTTGCCTAAGGCACGTATACCGTTCTACATGGGCTATGACCGGTATGTATCTGGCCATGGTCAGTTTCCTGATTGCCTGGTACATCTTTTCATAGGATACCTGGGGTTCAAATTCCACCAGCACATATTGGCTGCCCTCCAGGGTAAGGGCCTTTCCCTCCCTGAGATGGTCCACCAAGCCCTCATGATAATAGGTCTCCTGCCCCAGACCTGTCATAAAATCCGGTGCAATGTTGTGTGCCTCCTCCTTCAAACGTTCTGCCAGCTCATATATACCGGAAGGCAAACCACTCCTGGAATAATGGGGCGTTGCCACAATATATCGGATTCCCTGCCTGTAAGATTCCTCCAGCATCCTTCTGCTCTCATTCCAGTCCCTGGACCCATCGTCAATTCCCGGGAGAATATGTGCATGCATATCAATGATTCCCGTCATATCATCACCCCGTTATATTTTCTATACAGGTTTTTTAAATAAGGAAGCATGTCCTCGGCCCAGAAATATTCAGGCATATAACTTCCGGAAAACAGGGATATAAACTCTGGATTTCCCTTGATAAATTCATAGAAATCGCAGACAAACTGCTCCGTATCCACCGCGTAGCTGCCTCGTTTCTTTATTAATATTT
>JAETTS010000654.1 GCA_021769025.1 Enterocloster bolteae | reverse complement strand
ATCCTCCATCTGCTGCAGCTTGCTGTCCTTAATGTCCACGCCCTTTATTCCGGTAAGGATACCCGCCGTATCGGACATATCCTGGGCATATTCCTGGTCTGTCAAGGCCTTTACCAGTTCCATGGCTTCCTGGGGATGCTCACAGGACGCAGCGATGGAATATCCGTTGCCGCCGCCGAGAATCTCGTCCGCCTTGCCCTTTCCGCCTTCAATCACCGGATAATTGAATAATCCCAGGTTATTCTCATAGAAATCCGGCTGCTCGGATTTGCAGTTGGCAACAAAGCTGTTGGTCTGTACGATATGGGCTGCCTGGCCGCTGTAGAACAGCATACGGGAACCGCCTGTATCATAGTTGATGCCGTTAGCGCCTTCCGGATAATATCCCTTTTTAACCCAGTCCTGAATCCTCTGTCCGGCTTTGATAAAGCTTTCATCCTCAAAGGTGGCGTTTCCTGTCCTGTTAAACGCATCCAGGAATGTCTGGGAACCGCCTTCCCTCAGAGACAGCCAGATAAAGGTAAGGGCGCCCGGCCACTGGCTGGAATTTCCCAGGGCAAAGGGGATGATACCGTTGTCTTTTAATACCTGGCAGTTTGCCTCCAGCTCGTCCACTGTCTCCGGAACCTTAAGCCCTAATTCCTCATATATTTTTGTGTTGTAGTATACAGGAGCCGCGCCGGCCCTGAACGGCACCGCCCAGTACTTCTCGTCTATCTCAAACAGAGACAGGGCTGATTCATGATAGATATCTGAGATTTCCCTGACATTCTGGTCAATATCCAGAACCTTGCCCTCTTCCACAAAGGACTGAAGCCATCCTCCGCCCCAGGAGATGAATATATCCGGTTCCTCCCCGGCAGCCATGGCTGTGGTAAGCTTTGTCTTATACGGATCATTCTCCATAGGCACCTGCTCTACCTTAACGTTGGGGTGGCTGGCCTCAAACCGTTCAATACAGCGTTTTACCACTTCCAGCCTCTTCGCGTCATTTTCAATATGCCATAAGGTAAGGGTAATATCCCCGTTTCCGTCTTTCTGGTTCTTTTTGTCCTGACCGTCTGCCGCAGCGCTCTCCCGGGACTTATCCTGGGCTGCCGTAGTCCCCGGTTCCTGGGCAGAACCTCCACATCCCGCCAGAGTTCCTGCCATCATGGATGCCGCCAAAATACATGCAAGTAATTGTTTCTTCATACTCCTTCTCCTTTCATACCTCCGTTTGTTTACTGATGGAACTTATCATAATGTGCTTTTCGATTTTTCACAATGCACCGATTTTTAGAATATGTGTATTATTTCTATTTTTCACTCTTCATTCTACTATTTTTGTGCACTTTTAACCCTCCATTTATTTGACACCTAATTTCCATTGTGCTATATTATTGACACACCAAAGAGAGAAAGAAGGATTCCTGTGCTTACTGAAAAAATGAAGGTACTGATTGCCGATGATGAATACCTGATATGTGAACTTATCAAAAAAATGATATGTTGGGAAGAATTAGGCCTGGAGTTTACGGGTTTT
>JAETTS010000653.1 GCA_021769025.1 Enterocloster bolteae | reverse complement strand
TCATCAAGGAAGTGTTCCAGGGTTTCTCCCTCTTCCTTATTCACTAAATAAGAAGCAAGAAGAGCAATTCCCCATGCACCGCCTTCTCCTGCAGTGGACATTACAGACACGGGCGCATTGACTGCGTCTGCAAGAATCTGCTGTCCCACTCCCTCTGTCTTAAACAAACCGCCATGGCCTAAAAGCTTGTCAATTTTTACATTTTCCTTTTCTAAAAGAATATTTAAGCCTACACGCATCGCTCCGAGACAGGTATACAGATTGGTTCTCATGAAGTTTGCAAGGGTAAATTTACTCTCAGGAGAGCGAACAAACAATGGGCGTCCCTCTTCAAATCCTGTCATATGCTCCCCGGAAAAATAGCAATACGAAAGAAGTCCGCCGCAGTCTGCATCTCCTTCCAGTGCTTTATTATAAAGAGTTCCAAAAAGCTTATTCATATCCACTTCCATGCCCATAGCCTCCGCAAATTCCTTAAATACGGAAACCCAGGCATTCAGATCAGAAGTACAGTTATTGGAATGAGCCATCGCCACCAGATCCCCTGCAGGAGTCGTTACCATATCAATCTCTTTATAAGGCTTGCTCAATTCCTGTTCCAAAACGATCATCGCAAAAACGGAGGTTCCTGCAGAAACATTTCCTGTACGCTTTTTAACGCTGTTGGTGGCAACCATACCGGTTCCTGCATCACCCTCAGGAGGACACATGGGAATTCCGGCTTTCAGCCTTCCGGAAACATCCAGAAGCTTTGCCCCTTCCTCTGTAAGAGTACCTGCATCCTCACCAGCAACCAGCACCTTCGGCATAATGTCACGCAGCTTCCAGGAAAAGCCTTCCGGTGCAACCAGATCATTAAATTTCTGCACCATTTCCTCATTGTAGTCTTTGGTCTCAATGTCAATGGGGAACATGCCTGCTGCGTCACCGATTCCCAGAACTCTTCTTCCTGTCAGCTTCCAGTGTACATAGGCTTCCAGGGTGGTAATATAATCAATATCCTTCACATGCTCTTCTGTATTTAGAATTGCCTGATACAGGTGTGCAATACTCCATCTCTGGGGAATGTTGTACTGAAACAGATTCATCAGCTTCTCCGAAGCCGCTCCTGTAATGTTATTCCTCCAGGTCCGGAAAGGAACCATCAGCTCTCCTTCTTTATTAAAAGGCATATAACCATGCATCATCGCACTGATTCCCAGGGCACCTACGCTCTCCAGCTCCACACCGTATTTTTCCTTCACATCCGATGCCATGGCCTGATAGCTGCCCTGAAGCCCCTTCCAGATTTCCTCCAGGCTGTAAGTCCAGATTCCATCCACATAACTGTTTTCCCAGTCATAGCTTCCGGAAGCGATGGGTTCGTTTTTGTCATCTACCAGCACTGCTTTGATCCTTGTTGAACCAAACTCAATTCCAAGTGCAGTGCGGCTGCTTAAAATTGCCTCTTTTGCTCCATTTACGCTCATGTAAAAATCCTCCCTATGAATTGTTCTTATTGGTTTCCGCAGGCAGAAAAATCTCT
>JAETTS010000652.1 GCA_021769025.1 Enterocloster bolteae | reverse complement strand
TAATGAGGCATCGGGGATTCGAACCCCGGACAACTTGATTAAAAGTCAAGTGCTCTACCGACTGAGCTAATACCCCATAAACAAGACTGGGCTAGCTGGATTCGAACCAGCGAATGCAGCAGTCAAAGTGCTGTGCCTTACCGCTTGGCGATAGCCCAAAGGCAAAGGGTGGGTACAGGGATTCGAACCCTGGGCCTCCAGAGCCACAATCTGGCGCGCTAACCAACTGCGCTATACCCACCACAGCGTGCCTGAAGGGATTCGAACCCCCGACCCACGGCTTAGAAGGCCGTTGCTCTATCCAGCTGAGCTACAGACACATTTCTCTGTTCCATCTTCAGAGAAGCGGGTGATGGGAATCGAACCCACGTATCCAGCTTGGAAGGCTGGTGTTCTACCATTGAACTACACCCGCATAGTCGCTGAAACGGTAAATGTTGTTTACAGCAGTCGGGGTGACAGGATTCGAACCTGCGGCCTCCTGGTCCCAAACCAGGCGCTCTAGCCAAGCTGAGCCACACCCCGCTGTTCCTATGCAATTTTCTTCTGGCGCTTGACGCAAGACATATTATATTATAGCCTTTTCAAATTGTCAACACCTTTTTCAAAAAATTCCCTTAAAATTTTTACCCCGGCTGCATCCAACGGGGGAGGTGAAGAGGGCATCTGCCCTCCTCCGTCAGATATCCCTTATCTACTCTCCCAGTGCCACTACCGTACAGACGGGATCTCCCGGCACATAAGTGAAGAACACAGAATCCCCCTCTTCATATTTAATAATTTCCATATATTCTACCAGCGGTACATCAAAAATCAATTCACTATGATCAAGCACACTATAAAAATGGGTATTCCCATCCACAACACCCTGGGCGATCCGACGAATCGTTCCCTGCGCTTTTTCAAAACTTCCTTCAGACACCGTGGTATCACCGCTGTCCCGCAGCATTTTCACATAAAGCTTTTCACAGGCAGCCACCGTATCTCCAATAGCTACATTCTGATATTTCTGAATGTTCACCATCGCATATTTTTTTACAAGTCCTGCATTATCCTTTAATGCAATAAAATAAGTAGGTTCTCCCGAAATATTCAAAAGTAGGGGGAAGGTTGCCCGGTATCCAAGATTCTGGACCTGTCCTTCTGCAGAATCCATGGCAGAAAACTCTTCTGCACCTGCCACCTCATAATATCTGGTCTCTTTTGTCCTCTGATTCATAAGAACAAATCCCACATTGGAACGGTCACCGCTTACGGACGTAACACCTGTATAAACCCACACATCATCGTCCTGTGCCAGATAATTATAACCCTCTGTAGTCTGCAGGCATCCCTTTTGTCCGAGAACACTGTTAATGAACCCGTTTTTCAAAGTTCCGTGATAATCGTACAATTCCACCAGCAGGTCTGCGGGATAGACCCTGTCCACCCAGGACGGGCAATCCTCCACATCCATGGATTCACATTCCCCTGTAACCGCATTGCACAAAACCACCCTGCCGATCGTCTGTCCCCCGAAAAGGCCTA
>JAETTS010000651.1 GCA_021769025.1 Enterocloster bolteae | reverse complement strand
TTATGGATGAACTTTGTCAGGATGCGGTGCAGATCGTAGTGCTTGGCACAGGGGATGAACGATATGAAAATATGTTCCGTCATTTCGACTGGAAATATCATGGCAAGGTTTCTGCACAGATTTATTATGACGAACCTCTGTCCCACAGAATTTATGCAGCATCCGATGCATTCCTGATGCCGTCCCTGTTTGAGCCATGCGGCTTAAGCCAGCTGATGGCCCTGCGCTACGGTACGGTTCCCATCGTTCGGGAGACGGGAGGACTAAAGGACACAGTGGAGCCATATAATGAATTTGAAGGGGCCGGAACGGGATTTTCCTTCACCAACTACAATGCTCATGAGATGCTGGCATCCGTCAGGTATGCCGAAAGGGTCTACTATGACAAGAAGCGTGAATGGAATAAACTGATTGACCGGGCTATGGCAAAGGATTATTCATGGAACGCTTCGGCTCTTAAGTATCAGGAGCTGTACGACTGGCTGATCGGATATTAAGAATAGAAAATAAAATATGTTTTAGACAGTTTGGCACAGATACGTGCAGGTTGGTCTGCACGAAGGCTGTGTCAAACTGTCCGTTTGTATGGCAGATTAGTAGTTTGACGGATGGTCAGATGGGCAGGCTTCGCGCCTGTGGGAGAATAAGAACAGGGAATGACGGGGAACGTGAACAGGGATAGAGTGAGTAAAGAGGAGCTTTTGGAGAAAAGTGCGCGGTGGGCTCAGGACAGGGAATATATGGCGTGTGTTCAGGACATTTTAGATCATGAAGTGTTTCAATCCATGGATCAGTTTATCCAGCATGGACATACTACCTGCAAGGAACACTGTATTCAGGTCTCCTATATCGCATACGAGATATGCAGGAATAACGGCTGGGACAGCCGGTCAGCGGCCAGGGCAGGTCTGCTGCACGATTTGTTTTTGTATGACTGGCATACTCATGCCAGGGAGACGGGGGAGCATTTTCACGGATTTACCCACCCCAGGGTGGCTATGAATAATGCGGTGAGACATTTTCAGGTTTCGGAGAAAGAACAGAATATGATATTAAGGCATATGTGGCCTTTGACCCCCATACCCCCCAGATACAAGGAGGGATACACGATTCTGTATGCGGATAAGCTTTGCGGACTTACGGAATTTTTCAGCCACGTGAAGGACTTGTTTGTGGTGGCGCTGTGGCCGAAACAGCTGGGATAAAAAGGGCTGGTGTTTGAGGGATAAACAGGACGGTTAGCGGGAGAGTACAATGGATATATGGCAGGAGATGCTAAGCAATCAGATACTAATGAGTGCAGTGGCAGGCTGGGTGGTGGCCCAGATATTAAAGACGATCATTGACTGCACGCTGAACCATGATTTTTCGGCGGAGCGCCTGGTGGGAGCGGGGGGCATGCCCAGTTCCCACTCATCCACGGTATGTGCGCTGGTAGTTTCCAGCGGGATGTGCTGCGGGGTGTCGTCCCCGGAGTTTGCAGTCGGCTTTGTCCTGGCGGCGGTTGTGATGTACGACGCCATCGGT